>CAZFZW010000088.1:0-5948 GCA_964523465.1 uncultured Clostridium sp.
TATATACAATACACCCCGTCGATTCTTGCCAAACGCACCGACATTTGCATACTTTTTGTTGCAAATGCGGTAATTTTTTGCTATAATATAAAACTGATTGCAAACCAAGCCGCAGGAGGAGCATATGATAACCTTTAACGATAACGAAAAAATCTTCAAGCTCGACACTCCGAACACCAGCTATGTCATCGGCATAGACCCCGAGTTCGGCAATGCCGTCAACCTCTATTACGGCGATAAAATATCAGACACCGAGGGACTTTTTGAGCGTTCATTCCGTCCTCGATGTGCCTCGTTCAGCCCGTGCAGCGGTGATTACGGTGACGACGACAGGTCTCTCTCCCCCGATGCCGCTCCCATGGAATATTCCTGCAACGGCAGCGGAGATTTTCGTATAAGTGCACTTTCAATCAAAAATCCAGACGGAAACACCGTCACAGATATGCGCTATCTTGAGCACAGAATATATTCGGGCAAGCCGTCCATTGACCCTCTGCCGTCCGTTTATCTCAACAGTGACAGCGAGGCGGATACGCTTGAACTTGTGTTAAAAGACAGCACAACAAATATTCAGGCAAGACTTTTCTATACCGTTTTCAACTCCCTTGATGTCATCATACGCAGTGCAAGAATCGAAAACACCTCCTGTGCTCCCGTTGATCTCGACCGTGTATTCAGTGCGTGCGTAGATTTGCCGTGCATGGATTATGAGCTGATCACCCTCTACGGCAGGCACGCAAAGGAGCGTTCCGAAGAACGTCGCCCTCTCGCCCACGGACTTCAGGGAATAGCCAGCAAGCGTGGCGTTTCAAGTCACTGTCAAAACCCATTTGCCGCTATCGTCTCAAAGAATGCCGACGAAAACAGCGGCGAGGCATTCGGTTTTAATTTAGTCTACAGCGGCAACTTCGAGTTTTGCACCGAGTGCGATTTTTCGGGCACTTCACGCATACTTATGGGCATAAACCCGACCGACTTTTTCTGGTACCTCGAACCGTCACAGAGTTTTCAGACACCCGAAGTCGTTATGGTACACTCAAGCAAGGGCATCGGCGAAATGAGCCGAATATATCACAGACTTTATAACAACAACCTTGTCAGAGGCAAGTGGAAAAGTGCAAAGCGTCCTCTGCTCGTCAACAGTTGGGAGGCGGCATATTTCGACTTTGATACCGACAAGCTTGTTTCTTTTGCCGAGCGTGCAAAGGAAGTCGGAATCGATATGCTCGTCATGGACGACGGCTGGTTCGGCAGAAGAAACAACGACCGCAGCTCTCTGGGCGACTGGTATGTCAATGAAGACAAGCTCAAGAGCGGTCTCGGTGAGCTGATAAGAAGAGTAAACAAGCTCGGACTGAAATTCGGCATCTGGTATGAGCCTGAGATGATTTCGCCCGACTCCGACCTTTTCCGTGCACATCCCGACTGGTGCGTTCATGTACCCAGCCGCAAGCCGTGCATAGGCAGAAGCCAGTATGTGCTCGATATGTCGAGGCAGGATGTGCGTGACAATATATTCGAGCAGATGTATTCCGTTTTGTCGAAATACAAGATAGATTATCTCAAGTGGGACTTCAACCGCAATGTTGCGGATGCAGGCTCTGCCCTGCTCCCGACTGACAGACAGGGTGAGTTTTTCCACCGTTTTATCCTCGGCACATATGAACTGATGGGCAAAATCCGTGACGCTTTTCCCGATATGCTCATTGAAAACTGCTCCGGCGGCGGCGGTCGATTCGACCCTGCCATGCTCACCTTCTCTCCGCAGATTTGGACGAGCGACAATACCGACCCGATAGAACGCCTGACAATACAGTTCGGCACTTCCATGTGCTATCCCGCATCGACCATGGGTGCTCATGTCTCGGCGTGCGACAGAACCGACTACAAAGTAAAGGGCGATGTCGCACTGTGGGGCACATTCGGCTACGAGCTTGATATGAACCGCCTCACACCCGAAGAAAAGGACATCGTAAAAGTACAGGTGAGCGAGTATCACAAGTACTATGACCTGATACATTCGGGCGACCTGTACAGGCTTTTGAGCCCCTATGCAGACGGCTACAGATGTGCATGGAGCTTCGTTTCGCAGGACAAGGCAGAAGCTCTCGCAACCGTAGTCACCATGCGCCGACCCGAAGTCCCGTTCTTCATTCTCAAGTTCAACGGACTTGACCCCGACAAATATTATATCTGCGACCTTGACGGCAGACGCTACTCGGGCAGAAGTCTGATGAACGCAGGACTTAACTTAACCCGTCAGACCTCGAACACTCATTCGAGTTTGAAAATATATTTTAGAGAGGGATAAACTATGAAAAAACTTTCAAAGCTTGTAAGCATCATTCTTGCCATACTTGTTTTGGCAAGCACCGCCATGTGTGCATCGGCTCAGAGTGCTCCGGCACAGAGCGATGAGTCCGAAATCGGCGGCTCCAACTGGATGAGCAGTATCCGTTCTGATGTTCCGATAACTGCCATCAACATTCCCGGCACTCATGACAGTGCAACAAAGTACGCTGTATACAGCCTCTTTGCAAAGACTCAGGACGAGACCATTCTGGGCCAGCTCTACAGAGGCTCCCGTTACTTCGACATCCGCTATGAGCTCAAGGATGACGGCACAAAGCTCACCGCCGTTCATGGCATTGCGGACTGCAAGAAGAAGTACAGCCCCCTTGCAGAAGATTTGACTGCGCCCGACATTCTCGAAATGTGCGAGACCTTCCTCAAGGCAAACCCCGGTGAAACCATACTTTATCAGCTCAAGCAGGGCGACGGCGATGCCGGCGATGCTCTTTTCGATCTGTTCTATGAGCAGTGCATCAAGGGTCACGAGGATCTGTGGTTCCTCGAGAACCGTGTTCCCACCCTCGGCGAGGTCAGAGGTAAGATAGTTCTTCTCCGTGTTGTCAGCGCAGACCCCGCAAAGTACGATGACACCAACAGCGGTATCAACTTCAGCAACTACCCCCACATTCCCGACAAAAAGACCGTCATCAACTTTAAGACCTGTGATATTTTCAAGCTCTCAAACGGCGAGGTTTACTCAAAGCTCTACATCCAGGATTCCTACAAGCTCGGCGGCGACAAGAAGTGGGAAGCTGTTACCACATACTTCGATTCCGAAAAAGACCCCAACAACTTCAACCTCTGCCTAACAAGCTGCATTGGTCTGGGCATACCGCTTATGAACGCAAGAGTTATCAATCACAGACTTTCTCTTTATGATTTTGAGGACGGCAAGTATTACGGCATAATCCCCATGGATCACTTTGATGAGGACATTGCACGCAATATATACATGACAAACTCCGCTATGATGACCGAGACTCCCACCGCTCAGAATACATATTCCGAGAAGATGGAATACGCTTTCCTCGGTCGCACACTCAATGCGCTCAGATGGATCGTTTTCGGTATCACCTACGGCGTATCTTACATCGTAAACCTGTTTTACCGTTAAAATCAAATATTGACATTTCTCGCTATACTGCGGCAAAAGCTTATGTTTTTGCCGCAGTTTTTTTGACAGCTTTTTTGACCGTGCAAATATACAATGGTATAAAAAGCAAAAAGAGAAGTGAAAAAATGGAACGCTCCGAAAAATTCAGTGAAAAAATAAGGTTTTCAGACAGTGAAAAGCGCACGAAGGTTTTGTCCGCTTTAAAATTCGTTATGTGTGCGGTGGGCGGTCTCATCCTCTCACACGCAAAAATATCGGGCGAGCTGTCACCGCTCGGTCTCGCATTTTCCGCCGCACTTTCCGAACCATTCGCAGGTGCGGCGGCAGCAGGTGCACTGTCGGGATATTTTCTGTCGTTTGGCGGCCTGTCCGGTGTGAGATATATGGCTTGTGTTGCAGGCGTTGCACTGATAAATTTCGTTGTCACACGCTATAAAGGACAAAAGCAGGCTAAAAAAATTGCTCCCGTCGCCGCATCACTTTGTTGTCTTTCAACGGGACTTGCCGTCATGCTCGCCCAGAGCTTCTCGCTAAACGGTGCAATATCATTCATATCCGACTGCATTTTATCGGGTACATTGACATACTTTTTCTCGCAATCTTTCCGTATTTTGTCACGCAAAAAGCCGCTAGGCACTCTCAGCCGTCGCAATATTATCTGCATTGCTTTCTCGTGCTGTGCGTTTTTAATGTCGTTTGCGGAGTTTAATATTATGAACTTCTCCCCTGCTCGGGCAGTGGCAGTGTTTGCAATATTGATATTGAGCTTCACACTCCGTGAGTTCGGTGGCGCATTTTCAGGGATATGTTCGGGAATAACCCTCGCTGCGGCAAGCGGCACGCCTTTGATCGGGGCGGTATTTTCCGCCGCAGGCCTGTGTTCCGGGGTGTTTTATTCATTCGGTCAGTTAGGAATCGCAACAGCCTTCATATCTGTATGCGGAATAAGTGCGGCAATCTCCCCCTCACCCGAGGGCATTGCATTGATTGCCGAAAGTGCCGCCGCCTCGCTCGCCTTTGTGCTGATACCACGCTCGAAGCTGGACAAGCTTCGCTTCAATCTGACTCCGACGGCGGAACACTCACTCTCAGGCGAAGAAAATAATATATACGAAAAACTCGCCCGTGCAAGTTCGGCCATGCAGGAGGTAAAACGCACCGTTGAGCAAAGTGAAAACATCCTCGACTCTCACCACAGCAGCGGAGAACTGATAAAAGCAAGAGTCAAGCAAACAGTCTGTGCGGAGTGCGTCAATGCCGCAATTTGCTGCACAAAGAATGCAGATTTAAGAGAAGATGCCTTTTCCGCCGCCATAACCTGTCTGCGTGAAGAAAGTTACATTTCACCAAACAAATTCAGCTCGGAATTTTCACAAGTCTGCACCGATTTGTCGAGGATATGCGAAAGTTTCAACCGCAGCTTCATCACCAGCACGGCGAACATCTGCGTTGAAGAAAAGACTCGACAGTTACGCCGAACCGTGTGTGACAACTTCGAGTCCATCGCCGATATTCTCGAAGAAATCGGCACATCGGTAACAGCGCGTGATGTGCTCCTGCCTGCCCAAAGCAATGTAGCACACGATGTCTTTGCCGACGAAGGATATGAAATTATCAAAGCGAACTGTCTGCGTCGAGCCGACAGCAGAGCAACACTCACCGCAGTAGTAAAAGGTGATTCGGACAAAATAGATGTCCGTCCGCTCACTCTCGCTCTTTCAAAAGCTCTTGGAATCAATCTCACTTTCCCTGCCATAAAGGATATTCCCGAGGGAGTGCAGCTCATCTTCGATGAAAAAGAGAAATATATCTTTGAAGTCGGTGCTTTCCGACGATGTGTCGATACTGAATGTGGCGACAGTTATGACTCAATAGTTCTGGATGACGGCAAATATGTATTCATTCTCAGCGACGGTATGGGTTCGGGCAGCCGTGCCGCACTCGACTCATCGCTTACCGCCGAACTTTTCACACAGCTTGTTGCATCGGGATTATCCTGCGAAACCGCATTAAAAACCGTAAACGCCGCCCTCATTTCAAAAAGCGATGATGAGAGCCTGTCAACCGTGGATGCCGCCGTGTTCGACCCTTATTCTGGCAAAGTGAATTTTTACAAAGCCGGAGCCGCACCGTCATTTGTCAGGAAAAACGGACGCACAGCTTCACTCGAAACTGCTTCTCTGCCCGTCGGAATACTCAGCCGTGTCAGCTTTTCTCACGCCGAGGCAAATCTCGGCGAGGGGGACATTGCACTTCTTGTCTCCGACGGCGTGACAGCGGACGGTTGCGAATGGATTCAAAAACTCATCCGTTCGTGGCACGCCGATATGCAATCGCTCTGTGAAGAGCTTGTCGCCACCGCCGCAAGCCGCCGAAAAGGCAGACGAGCGGACGACATGACCGCCATATGCGTGCGATTGTGCCGCAGTGACTGAAACCGATTGACAAAGCCCCCGTCATCTTATATAATATTAGAGTTGAA
>CAZFZW010000089.1:0-5908 GCA_964523465.1 uncultured Clostridium sp.
CTCTCGCAAACGAAAACCTCACCTGTGTTATCATAAACGGCAAAAAGACCTACTCGAGCGCACGCCGTGGCATCGCTCCTTTGGTTGAACTCATCGACTCGGGCGAGAATTTTCACGGTGCATCGGTTGCCGACAAAGCCATTGGCAAGGCGGCGGCGCTGTTGCTCGTTTTAATCGGAGTCAAAGAGGTCTATTCAACAGTTATGAGCCAAGGTGCAGAGAGTGTTTTTGACGCTCACAGAATAAATTATTCCTGCGAAATCAAGGCAGACTATATAATAAACCGTACAGGAGACGGGATGTGTCCCATGGAAGCGGCGGTTTCGAATATCGATGACCCCGACATTGCACTCGAAAGAGTCAGGGAAACCCTCGAATCACTCCGAGCAAAGGAGAACAGACAATGAAGCTCCACTATATGGGCAAGTTCAATCTCGACCCCGACACTCTTCCGCAGGCACAACACAGGCCGAACAGTGTGGTGTTCAAAGAGGCAAACAGTATGAAAAAACTTGCGATAATAGCAAACAGCATTTCCGTCGCCATATTTATTCTGCTTGCCGTCTTAGCCTTCTTCAGGCTGCGCCATTCTTTCAACTCGGGCATGATATTACCGGCATACCTCGCCTGCATTTGTGCACTGCTGACTGCATTTCCGCACGAAATACTGCACGCCCTGTGTTTTAGGAAAGATGTGTATTTGTATACAAATCTCAAGCAGGGTATGCTTTTTGTGACAGGAACAGAGGATATGAGCCGTGGCAGGTTCGTTTTCATGTCACTGTTGCCGAATTTGATTTTCGGCATTATTCCATATATCATCGGCATGATTTTCCCGAAGCTCGTTTTTCTCACCGTATTCGGCACAATCTGCACAGGTATGGGCGCCGGCGACTATTATAATATCTTCAACGCCCTCACTCAAGTTCCGATGGGCGGCAGAGTATATATGTCCGGCATGAGAAGTTATTGGTTTATGCCCGAAAAAAATTAAATCTTTTTTGAAGCAAAAGCGCCTTACCGACTCGTTATATCGGTAAGGCGTTACATTATATCTTTACCGCTTTTTCAACGGTTATCGTTTCCGTGTACAAATCATCGGGCACATTTTCGTCAAGGACTATCAGTCTGCCGCCCCTCTCTTTGCCGTAGCTTTGATAGCCGGCGCAAACGGTCTGAACAAGCTTTATGCCGTCCACTTCTCCGACAAATGTGTTCACATGGTCGTGGCCGAAGAACGCCGCCACCATACCGCCTGTACGCTTCCAGCTCTCAAACTGACCGCTCTCACTGTGCGGCGGGCAGGGAACTTCACGCATAACGCCCTGAGTGAAAGCGCCTTTCTTCGGTACATAACAGTTGTCGCCCTCTCCCACGGAATGAGGTGTATTCTCTCCCACTCTCTCGAGCAGTTCATATTCCTGTTTAACGGGGATATGCTGAAAAAGTATCGACGGCACAGGTCTGCCGCCGTTTTGCTCTTTGAGTTGAGCCGCACGGCGTTCATACCACGCTATCTGGTCATCCGCTACCGCCGCATATCCGCCGCTCTCAACGCACCTGTGACGCTCATCACGCACATAGTCGCCCGAGTCAATACACCAGATGTTCCACGCAATTCGGCTGCCGTCCGATGACAGCACTGGCAAGGCGTAGTTGCCGCACCCCGTCACATCTGCCTCATTCATCGAACCTCTGAAGTTTCCATATTCCGCATAGAACGCTATCTGTATCTCTCGGCGCATGAATACTCGGACTTCTTCACCCTCCGAGTCGTGGTTGCCGAACACTATCGCCAGCGGAATGTTACGCCTGGCAACAGGCTCTACGATATTTCTTATCGTGCTCACCATAAAGTCATATGTATATTCTTCCCAATATCCGCTCAAATTATCGCCGCCGAAAACGACTAAATCGGGGTTGGTCATTTCGATACACTGTTCTATTACATTGAGCGTATTGAGCGTCTTTCTCAGCGGTTCAATCGGGCCGCAGTCGGTCTCCATTGCAGGGTCAACCGCATGAATATCGGTCAAATGCAGTATTCTGAATTTTCCGTCTGTGCCGAATTTGAGCGGCTGTTGAAAGTCTTTGATATGTTTTTGAGATGTCGGAAGTCCCGTTGCCATGGTTTTCCCCTCCTGTTAAATTAAAGTCATTGTAGCATATGCCAAAGAATAATGCAAATTCGTCGCAAAAATGCATCATTTTTTCAAAAAATGTCCGTTTTAGGGGTTGAAAAATGCCACATGCAATGATAAACTTGTTACTGAAAGTGAGGTGCATTGATGATAAAAAAAGAGAACAAGGCTTTAAAATACGCTTCTCTTATCATCGGTATCATAACGCTGATTTATATGTGGCTGTATGACAGATTGCTCGAGCCGAATCCTTTATACGGCGCAAGGGCATCAACAGCAAGCAATGTCGGCAGAGACCATTGGCTTGCATTCATCTTTTGGGGTATGCTCATTGCCTGCTCGGTAATACTCAACCTGAACTATTCGCTTGAAAAGTTTGGCGTTGACCGCAAGCTGCCCAGAGTGATGTCCATTCTGTCACTGTTTGCCATGTTCGGCGTTGTCATGTGTAAAAATGAGAAGCTCAAGCGTTTTACCCTTATCATCAACTACGAGACCTATACGGCCCCGACATATACGTCCGACTACGCTGACCAGACGCTGGCCACGCAGCAAAACCTGATAAATACTTTCCTTTCAAAGAAGAGTATGCATTCCGCATTTTCCGTACTTTTCGGAGTGTTCATAGCTACCGCCGTAATCTTCTTCCTCATCTACAAGGCGAAGGAGAATAAAAAGTTCTTGCATCTGACCATAGCATTCTTTGTTTGGGTATGCTTTGCGGCACTTTACCTCAAGCTCAGACTCGGCGGCACTGCGGAAATCGTCGTTTTGACACTGACCATGATCCCCATGCTCATAGTCAACCATACGAATATTATGGAGACTCCCGAGGAACGGGCGCAACGGCTTGAAGTTGATATGCAAAAGAACGCAAACAAGGCAAAAGCAAAAGCGTAACAAATAAAGGCAAAAAATCCTTCGCAGAAACGAAAACTGCGGAGGATTTTTTATTATCAGCACATATATCAAACGGCGTTTTGAGATAAATTATTGACAAACGGATGATAATACAATATAATAATAACCGCCGTAAAATCACGGCAAAATGCGGGCGTGGCGAAATCGGCAGACGCAAGGGACTTAAAATCCCTCGGTGGTGACACCGTACCGGTTCAAGTCCGGTCGCCCGCACCATATCGGCGGTTTTCTAAAGAAGATCGTCGATTTTTTATTTTCTCGACTCCTCATCGTCCTCTGAAAGCATCGGTTTTGGCAAATCAGTTGAGGTTTTGAATCCATATCAGCCCCGATTTTCAGTATAATGCACTTGCTTTTGCAGGTGCTTTTTTCATTGAAAGGCATCGGGCACTGTGATATACTTAAAGTAGAACCGAAAAGGAGACAGGCAGATGAAAGCATTAACTTATATAGAGCACGGAAAATTTGCTCTCACAGACAAACCGAAGCCACAGCTTGCAGACCCGAGGGATGCCATTGTTCGTGTAACACTCGGGAGCATTTGTTCAAGTGACTTGCACATCAAGCACGGCTCTGTGCCGAGAGCTGTTCCAGGCATCACCGTCGGTCACGAGATGGTGGGCATTGTGGAAGAAGTCGGTTCACTGGTCACGAGTGTAAAACCCGGCGACAGGGTGACGGTGAATGTCGAGACTTTCTGCGGCGAATGTTTTTTCTGCAAACACGGCTTTGTAAACAACTGCACTGACAAAAACGGCGGCTGGGCACTCGGTTGCCGCATTGACGGCGGACAGGCTGAGTTTATCCGTGTACCCTATGCCGACTGTGGACTTGACAAAATCCCCGACGGCGTGAGCGATGAACAGGCGTTGTTTGTCGGCGATGTGCTTGCAACAGGTTTCTGGGCGGCTCGAATTTCCGAAATTACGAACGATGACACAGTTCTCATAATCGGTGCCGGGCCGACGGGTGTATGCACGCTGCTGTGCGTTATGCTAAAAGAACCCAAACGCATTATCGTCTGCGAAAAAGACCCAACGAGGGCACAATTTGTCAGAGAGCACTATCCCGAGGTGCTTTTGTGCAGTCCCGAGGAGTGCGAGGATTTTGTGCGTGCAAACTCCGACCACGGCGGCGCAGACAGAGTGCTTGAAGTAGCCGGAGCGAAAGGTACTTTTGAGCTTGCCTGGAGATGTGCCCGTCCGAATGCCGTTGTCACCGTCGTTGCACTCTACGACGCAGCACAAAGTCTGCCTCTGCCGGATATGTACGGCAAAAATCTTACCTTTAAAACAGGCGGTGTGGACGGCTGCGACTGTGCGGAAATTCTAAAGCTCATCGAGCAGGGCAAGATAGACACAACACCGCTCATCACCCACCGCTACCGTCTCGAAAATATTGAAGAGGCATACCGCATATTTGAAAACCGACTTGACGGCGTGATAAAAATCGCCATAACGCAGTGACGGTTACGGAGGAGAAAATGAAAATCCGCAAGTATAAAATCAATCGAACTGTCCGCCGAATAAAACGCATGGAACGCCTGTTTGACGAAGTAGACAAGGTGTTGAAGAACAGACCCGAAAAATTAAACTCGGCAGATACAACCAAAAAAGTCAGGACGCTTTCCGACTACTATTCCTGCGGCGACTGGCTTTGCGACTATGAGCTGGATAAGCAACGGCTGTTGCCGCCCGACCTCAAGCGTGGCGTTCTATCACAGGATGGCTTATATAACTTGCTGTGCAGCATAAACGAAGCGAAGAAGCGATAAATACCCGATATAACGGCAGCTCATTTTTCACATTTTCATTTCTAAAACAAACAACCAAATCTTTCATTGTCATTATACACAAAAAACGGCCGATTTTGTGAGGTATATTTTTTCTTGAAAAAGCTCATTTGAGCTATTATTTAATCGTTTTTTATTATATAATGTAAGAGAGTGAGACGACGCAGTTCGTCCAAATGACAATTAAATCATCGGAGGGAATTTATTATGTCAGAAGCTTTAACTGCACCGGATTTTTCAACCATCCCCGTGGGTCCTCTTGCCCTTTTAGCACTGCCCGGATGTGAGGAGCTTGCAGCTAAGATCGACGCATATCTCAAGACCTGGCGTGAGATCCGTGAGAGCGAGCACAAGTCCACCATCGCTTTCTCCGGCTATCAGAGAGACTCATATCTTATCAAGGCAGCTTTTCCCCGTTTCGGCTCGGGTGAATCAAAGTGCCACATTCAGGAGTCCGTTCGCGGATACGATATTTTCATCGTCTGCGATATGTTCAACTACGGTCTGACCTACAAAATGTATGGCTCGGAAAACAGAATGAGCCCCGACGATCACTACGCAAACCTCAAGCGTGCTATCAGTGCTATCGGCGGCAAGGCAAGACGAATCACCGTCATTATGCCCATGCTCTACGAAGGAAGACAGCACAAGCGTTCAAGCAGAGAGTCCCTTGACTGCGCCATGGCTCTTCAGGAGCTGAGTGCTCTCGGCGTTGACAATCTCATCACTTTCGACGCTCACGATGCAAGAGTTCAAAACGCTATTCCGAACCACGGCTTTGAAAATATTCAGCCTGCTTATCAGATGATAAAGGCACTTGTTAAGAATGTGCCCGACATCAAGATTGACAACGACCATCTTATGATAATCTCCCCCGACGAGGGCGGTATGGGTCGCTGCATCTATTATTCCACAGTGCTCGGCGTTGACCTGGGTATGTTCTACAAGAGACGCGACTACTCCGTTGTCGTTGACGGCAGAAACCCCATCATCGAACACCAGTTCCTCGGCGACAATGTTGAGGGCAAGGATGTTATCATCGTTGACGATATGA
>CAZFZW010000090.1:0-5836 GCA_964523465.1 uncultured Clostridium sp.
CCTTGTTTCTTTCGTTGTTTAATTTTCAAGGTACTCGTCACTTGCTTTTTCCGCTCGGTGGCTCCCTTTCGTTTGCCCCCTCGCTCAAGTGCTCGACTATATTACCACTCTTCCTGCCTTTTGTCAACACCTTTTTTCAACTTTTTTCACTTTTTTGCCGACTTCTTTTACACGCTCCCGGGCGTTTAGCGAGGTTTTAGAAACAAACTGTTTTACTATATATGTATAGACAAAACAAGCGGCCGCAACTGTACCGCTACGACCGCTTGTATATTCGTTCATCTTACTCTTCGTCCTTCTTACCGTGCTTGGCGAGCAGACGCTGTTTTTCATCCCAGAGTTTCTGAGAGAGGTCAACATAATAATTGTGCGGATTATCAAATCTGAGCACCTCATCCCAGAGGGTATCAATCTGCTCGGCGCAATACTTCTTAACTTCGGTAAGAGGCGGACAATCATATACGCACTCACCGTTTTTAAAGAGCTGAACCGTCAACGGCTTGGCGATATAGTTTTCGACCATCTTTCTCTTCCATGTGAAGTCGGGGTCAAAAATTTCATACGGCTTGCTGTCGTCTACCACTTCGTTATTGAGAGTAACAAGGTCGGCTATTGCCTTACCGGTCTCACGGTCAAACAGTCTCCATGGCTTCTTGAAGCAGGGAGTGGAAATTTTTGCTACATTGTCGCTTATCTTAATTCTCGGGCATATCTTGCCGTCCTTCTCAACAGCACAGAGCTTGTACACGCCGCCGAGCACGGGAGACGAGGACGAAGTTATCAAACGCTCGCCCACACCGAACGAATCGACTTTTGCGCCCTGATTTATCATATCTCTTATCAGATACTCATCGAGCGAATTCGATGCAACTATAGTACAATCCTCAAATCCTGCCTCATCGAGCATCTTGCGGGCCTTGCGTGAAAGATAGGCTATATCGCCGCTGTCGAATCTGATGCCCTTGGGTCTGTATCCCCTCGGGAGCAGCTCACGCTTAAACGCCTCTATAGCGTTGGGTACGCCCGATTTCAGCGCATTGTAAGTATCGACGAGCAGGGTACAGTTGTCGGGATATTCTCTTGCATAGGCGCAGAACGCCTCAAGTTCGGTATCAAAGAGCTGAATCCAGCTATGTGCCATCGTACCGAGTGCAGGCACTCCGAACATCGTATCGGAAATTGCACAGGCTGTTCCGGCACAGCCGCCGATATATGCGGCACGGGCACCGTAAATTGCAGCATCAAAGCCCTGTGCACGGCGAGAGCCGAACTCCATTATCGGTCTACCCTGAGCGGCACGAACGATTCTATTTGCCTTTGTAGCAATGAGGCTCTGGTGGTTTATGCACAAAAGCACCATTGTTTCGACAAACTGAGCCTGCATAACAGGGCCTCTGACGGTAACTATCGGCTCGCCCGGAAAAATCGGCGTACCCTCGGGCACAGCGTAAACATCACAACTGAACTTGAAATTTCTCAAATATTCGAGGAATTCCTCTGAAAAGCCTTTTCCACGAAGATACTCAATATCGTCATCCGTGAACTTCAGCCCTTTGAGATACTCGCACAGCTGCTCAACGCCCGCCATAATAACATATCCGCCGCCATCCGGCACTTTACGGAAAAACATATCATAATACGCAATGGTGTCGCCCATTCCGCTTTTGAGATATCCGTTCGCCATGGTCATTTCATAGAAATCGACAAGCATCGTCAGATTTCTTCCCTCAAGTGAGTTCATCAAAAACGCACCCTTTCTTTAGAAAAAATTAATTTTTCGAGCTATTTTTTCAACACGTGACGCAAAAAGCACCGTGTTTTTTATCTAAAATTCAAAATTCGCCACAGGTGTCGCAAATTTATTTGTCTTTTCTGCATTTAATCGAAAAATTTGTTGCTATTTGCTTTTTTACCGATATTTTTAGTCCAATCACAAAAACAGTTCAATTTTTAAAAAATCCTTAGTTCTAAGATAAAAACACTTGCATTGTATTTTTCTCTATGATATAATAATTACAGTAAAAATGATTTTACCGCAAAAGGCGACATCATTCTTTACATCATCGCCGTATCGATGGCGAAAGAATATAGGAGGTAGGAGTTATGAGAATCAGAAAGCAGGCACTCGGTGACAGAAACATCATCGGAGCAAAAATCGAGCAGAAGAGAAAGAGCATGGGTATGAAGCAGAAGGATCTGCTCACTCAGCTTCAGATCAAGGGCATCGACCTTAACGCATCGGGCCTTTCAAAGCTTGAGGGTCAGCTTCGTTATGTTACCGATTTCGAGCTCAAGGCAATTTCCGAAGTTCTTGGTATGTCTTACGAAGAGCTTCTCGGCTAAGAACCACCTTTCTGAAAGAAAGAACTGTATCTCGATACAGTTCTTTCTTTTTTACTCAGCAAAATCCTACTGCTTTGAATTGAGTCTTATTACATAAGCTATTGCTTCGCACACAACGGCTATTGACACAAACACGCACATTGTTATCAGCGACCAGCGAAGGTCAAGGTGCCCGTGCGTATTAAGGTCATGCAGTCCCTCGATAAACATAAGGAACACCGCCGCTTCGGCAGAGAGCAGGGCAGGGATATGTAAACCCGTGGCTATTTTCTTTGAAATAAGTCCCGTTGTCAATGCAACAAGGGCGCAAATTACCGCACACAGCGGCACAGCGTAGCTGTAATACCAGCTGATAACGCCCTGCATCTTGGCTATGTAAAGCAGGTAAAGCGCAAGCACCACAAAGCATATGCCGGCAGTCACGGGAGCAGGGGTTACTTTGAGCACGGGTAACACAAGGAACGCCCACGCAACGGCTATCGCACCCAAAACATATCCTGCCCAGAATCTTTCACCGGGATTCAGAATATTAACCACCGTACAAATCATCGCAGGGAAAACCATAAGGGCTGTGAAAATAACCGCATAGCTCTTTGCGGTATTGCTCGCCTTGCCCAGGTGAGCCTTGATTTTTGAATTGCGTTTTCCCGAGACATTGTCGTGTCTTTCGCTCGTTTCACAATTCGGGCACTTACCGGTAGACTCATCAATAACAGCACCGCATTTTGTACAGAACATCGCTGCACCCCTTTTCATCATTTAATACAATAATATTATCACAATTCCACAGGAAATACAATCCCGGGAGGTAAAATGAAGATTCTCATCGACGCTGACGGATGCCCCGTCGTGGACCTCTGTCTAAAAACAGCAAAAATGCACCGCATTGAATGTATAATATTCTGTGACACCGCGCACATTTTCGAGCGAAAAGACGCAAAGACAGTGACCGTATCAAAAGGTGCGGACAGCGTGGATTTCAAGCTCGTCAGCGCACTGGAAAAAGGCGACATTGCCGTTACCCAGGACTACGGTCTCGCCGCCATGTGTTTGGCAAAGGGCGCAAGAGCACTAAATCAAAACGGACTCATCTTCACATCGGACAACATTGATGCTCTTTTGGCATCACGATACGAGACGAAGAAAATTCGCAGAGCAGGCGGCAGAATAAAAGGGCCAAGCAAAAGAACCGCCGCACAGGATGAAGCTTTTGAAAAAGCTCTGTGTAGTATGATAAAGCAAAAAATCCGCTGACATTTCGTCGGCGGATTTTATGTTTTTACAGCAGGCAAACGCCCTTTTCTTTGAAGCTGTCTATGGTCTCCTGCGGCCAGATGGATGCCTGAACCTCTCCGATATGTGCCTTTCTCAGAAAGAACATACACATACGGGACTGGCCTATGCCTCCGCCCATTGTCAGCGGCAGATTGCCATTGAGCAAGTCTCTCTGGAACGGCAGTTCGACACGCTCCATGCAGCCCCTCTCCTCAAGCTGAGCGAGAAGAGACTGGGCGTTGACACGAATGCCCATGCTCGACAATTCAAACGCCATATCGAGTAGCGGATAATAAACCACGATATCACCATTGAGGCTCCAGTCATCATAGTCCGGCGCACGGCCGTCATGTATAGCACCCGACTTGAGCTTGCCGCCTATCTGCATTATAAAGACAGCACCCTTTGCACGGGCTATCTCGTTTTCACGCTGTTTGGGAGTAAGCTCGGGGTACATATCCTCAAGTTCCTGTGTTGTGACAAAGAATATCTCCTCGGGCAGGAATTTCCCGACAAAATCATACTCATCGGCTATGTAAGTCTCGGTATGACGCAGAGACCTGTAAATAGCACGCACCGCACGCTTGAGCGACTCGACATTACGCTGCTCGGGTGTGATTATCTTCTCCCAGTCCCACTGGTCAACAAACACGGAATGGATATTGTCCGTATCCTCGTCACGGCGAATAGCGTTCATATCCGCATACAGTCCCTCTCCGGGCTGGAAATCGTAGTCCTTGAGGGCACGGCGTTTCCACTTTGCGAGTGACTGAACTATCTCGACATCGCCGTTCATATCCTTTATATCAAAAGCCACAGGGCGTTCAACGCCGTTTAAGGTATCATTAAGACCCGAATCCGAGCGCACGAAAAGCGGTGCGGAAACTCTCGTGAGATTGAGCTGAATAGCCAAATCTCTCTCGAAAAAGTCCTTGACCTTCTTAATGGCTATCTGTGTCTGTCTTATATCCAGCAGCGGCTTATAGCCTGACGGAAGATAGCTTGAATCCATTTCTATCACATCCAAAACAAAATTAATATATATAATACCACCGCAAGGCAGAGTGTGCAATAAAAATTTTTTGAGGACAGCGAAATTTTCCGCCATCCTCAAAGCAGTCCAAAAAAATCACTTAATGCACGGATAATTTGCCGTAAGCAGCTTCACCAACTGCCAAATAACCGTGCCGAGCACATTGCCGAATGTGACCTGATAAAAATTATAATCAACGCCCTCACAAAGCACAACGGGTTCGGTATTCTCACCCAGTTCGAGGTCTTTGAGCAGCCGGAGCAGTGCCCGTGCAAGCTCCACATTGCCCTTTGCGTTCGGATGTACACAATCATCGGCGATAAGCTCGGAGTTGTGAGTAATAACGGAGCTTGCGTCAAATATAACTATATCATCATGCTCTTCAGCAAACTTATAAAGAGCTGCGTTAATTCTGTCAACAGCTTTGATAAACGGGATATGTCCGAGTCCCTTCCACGCACAGTAAATATTATTGAAAATCAAAGTGGCATCGGGATTTATCTGACGAATCATATCGTAAATCGTCTTGTAATCGTTATAAATGCCCTCGGCTATCTCATCCATCTGAGCATCGTTTATGCCCAGAAGGGCACCGATTGCTATAATCACGACATCGGAGCTTGCAAGATAGTTGTTTGAGCCGATGCAGATATTTATTACATCCGCCCACGCAATACTCTCCTTGAACTCATCGGTTTTTATCTTTTCAATGAGGTCCTGCGTATCATTTGCAACTTTGGCGAGATTTTTGTAATTATATCCGTTTGTGTCGGCAACGATTCTGCCGTAGGCCGCCTCATCCTTATTCTCAATACCGTATCCCTCGGCTATCGAATCACCGAGAACGAGAAAGTTCAACTTCTCATTCGAGTTGTCGGCAAACGCAACGGCCGAAAAAGAGAATATCATCGCAACGCACAGTAAAACCGCAACAATCCTTTTGCAGATTTTCATTTTGATTCCTCCCAATAATACTTTTTATATAGAGAATACATTTCCGCACGATAAATGTCAAGTAAAGAACAGTATTGAGAAATAAAAAAATTTCACCGCAGACGGCAAAAATAAATTTTTCCTATCCAATGCAAAAAATCGTTGACAAGGGCATAAAATTATGTTAGAATGATTCTCGCACTACGAGGAGAGATACCGAAGTGGTTATAACGGAACGGTCTTGAAAACCGT
>CAZFZW010000091.1:0-5803 GCA_964523465.1 uncultured Clostridium sp.
CTATAAGCTTTGCCATGGACGACGCCCTGTTTCTCTCCTGCGTGGAATTGGCTATCGTCGGCAGCATACTCCAAAACTGAACATCAAGTACGGTAAACGACATTCCCCACAGGACATACATTGAAATATAGAATGTATATCTCCAAATCTCGCTTGTGCCCTCGCCCAGCGGAATGAACATACAGAAAAGCGTTATCGCATTGACAATTGCGCCGCCGAGTATCCATGGTCTGTACCTGCCGAAGCGTGAACGCTTTGTGTTATTGACTATCGTTGCGAGCATGGGGTCGTTTATCGCATCCCACAGCTTTGCGAGCACGAATGCCACAGTCATTATCACGGGATTCAAGCCCTGATAAATGCACAGATAGACAAGAAAGAACGCATTGACACAGTTGTTGCTGAACTCACGTCCGAGCGAGCCCATGGAATACGCCGCTATTTCGCCCACGGACAGTGGCTTTACCGTACCGTTTGCCGCCGCATTTTTTGTTTTCAATTCATCGCCCTCCCAAAATGCACAATATTTTTAAAAAAAGTATCATATTTTGTGCAATATGTCAAATAGGTCACAACTTTTTCTTCAAAAAAGCACAATTTTTATAGGTTGAAAATATATTATGGTAATTGACAAACACCCTGCCGTGTGCTAAAATTTCTTCTTAAATGAGCAACGGCGTTCATCAGTCGGGCAAGTGCCCCCTGACGGACGCCGTTTTTTGCTTTTACCCTTGAGGCAGAGCCTCGATGTCATAAAATTTTTTTTGCGGTTTTTCTCATTTTAGTACAGAATACCGTAGAAGTCACCGTAAAGGTGTGGTATAATATTATGACATCTAAAAAGCTCCACCGATGGGAATTATTTTCAATCGGAGGGATTTTTAATGACAAAGTACATCTTCGTGACCGGCGGTGTTGTCTCCGGCCTCGGCAAAGGCATCACGGCGGCCTCTCTGGGCAGAATCCTGAAAGCTCGAGGGCTTAAAGTTGCCGCACAAAAACTCGACCCGTACATAAATGTTGACCCGGGCACAATGAGTCCGTATCAGCACGGCGAGGTATATGTCACCGAGGACGGTGCGGAAACCGACCTTGACCTCGGGCATTACGAGCGGTTCATTGACGAGGATTTGAACAAGTACTCGAATCTCACCACCGGAAAGGTATACTGGAATGTACTCAACAAGGAACGCAGAGGCGAATACCTCGGCTCGACCGTCCAGGTCATTCCGCATATCACAAACGAGATAAAAGACTTTGTCTACCGAGTCGGCAAAAAGACCGATGCGGATGTTGTCATAACCGAAATCGGCGGCACTATAGGGGACATTGAATCTCAGCCGTTCATTGAGGCGGTCAGGCAGATTTCCCTCGAGGTCGGGCGTGAAAACAGCCTGTTCATTCATGTAACCCTTGTCCCGTTCCTAAAAGGCTCGGATGAGCACAAGTCAAAACCCACCCAGCACTCCGTCAAAGAGTTGCAGGGCATGGGCATAAATCCCGACATCATCGTGCTGCGCTGTGATGAGCCGCTTGAGGAGTCAATCTTCCAAAAGATAGCACTCTTTTGCAATGTAAAACCCGACTGCGTTATCGAAAACATAACACTCCCCTGTCTCTATGAAGCACCGCTGATGCTTGAAAAATCGAACTTCTCCGCAGTTGTCTGCCGTGAGCTTGGCATAGAGGCACCGCAGCCGGAGCTTTCCGAATGGGAAGAGCTTGTCCACCGCATAAAGGGCCGTGAAAAAACGGTTCGCATAGGTCTCGTGGGCAAGTATGTTCAACTGCACGACGCCTATCTTTCCGTAGCCGAGGCACTTCGCCACGCAGGCTATACCCTCAACACGCACATCTCCATTGACTGGATAGATTCGGAGAACATCACCGAAGAAAACTGCCGAGATACCCTTTCCCACCTTGACGGAATCATAGTCCCCGGAGGTTTCGGCGGCAGAGGAGTTGAGGGCATGATACTCGCCGCAAAATATGCAAGAGAAAACTTCGTCCCCTACTTTGGCATCTGTTTAGGTATGCAGATTGCCGTTATAGAATACGCAAGGAATGTTGTCGGAATCAAGGATGCACACTCGGGTGAATTTGATGAGCTTTGCAAGAACAAGGTCATCGACTTTATGCCCGGGCAGAGTGACGACATCGACAAGGGCGGTACGCTCCGCCTGGGTGCATACCCCTGCGTCATTTCACCCGGCACGACAATGGAGCGTTGCTACGGCACGCTCAACATATCCGAGCGACATCGCCACCGCTATGAATTCAACAACAACTACCGTGACCTTCTCACCGAAAAGGGACTGACCCTCTCGGGCAAGTCTCCCGACGGCAGACTTATAGAAACAGTTGAACTGACCGACCGTCCGTTTTATGTCGGCGTTCAGTATCATCCCGAGTTCAAGTCCCGTCCGAACAAGGCTCATCCGCTTTTCAAAGGTTTTATCAAAGCGGCACTTGAAAGAGCCGAAGAAAGTTCATGATATTCCCGCCACAACACCCTCGGCGGAAGAATATAAAAAGTTTCGAAAGGAAGATGCGGTATGGAAAAGTTGTATGAAGGCAAAAGCAAGGTAGTCTACAGCTCCGATGAGCCGGACACCTGCATAATCAGGTACAAAGACACTGCGACTGCCGGCAACGGCGTAAAGAAAGAGGACTTGCCCGGCAAAGGCAAGCTCAACGCCGCTATATCCAATATTATATTTGACTACCTTATGAAAAACGGCATAAGGACGCACCTCGTGAAAGTCATTGACGAAACCACTGTTCTCGCCAAAAAGGCGGACATAGTTATGGTCGAGGTCATAGTCAGAAACATAGCCGCCGGAAGCTTTGCAAGCAAGTACGGCGTTGAAGAAGGAACTCCACTCAATAATACGGTCGTTGAGTTCAGCTACAAGAGCGACGAGCTGGGCGACCCTATGATAAATGACAGCCAGATTACCGCCCTGGGTCTCGCCACTCAGGCAGAGCTTGATGAACTCCGTGCCATGTCGCTTCGCATTGACGAGCTGATGACCGAGCTGTTCAAAAAGGGCGGAATTAAGCTTGTTGACTTCAAGCTTGAATTCGGCCGCACAAAAGACGGACTTGTACTGTGTGATGAAATTTCACCCGACTCCTGCCGACTTTGGGATGCCGAGACCGACAAAAAGCTTGACAAAGACAGATTCCGCCGTGACCTCGGTGATGTCCTCGGCGGCTACAGAGATGTCCTTGTAAGACTCAGTTCTTGCGTATGACCCGAAAATTTTAAGGAGTGTGATAAGCGCATGAGAGCAACAGATCGCAAGATCGTCCTTGAGGACGGAAGCGAATACTACGGCTACGCCTTCGGCAGCCGAACCGACAGAGTGTGCGAAATTGTTTTTAACACCTCTATGGTCGGCTATCAG
Organism: uncultured Clostridium sp.; assembly: GCA_964523465.1. Taxonomy (GTDB): domain Bacteria; phylum Bacillota; class Clostridia; order Oscillospirales; family Acutalibacteraceae; genus CAG-177. Next base: position 3,411 of record CAZFZW010000091.1, read on the forward strand.
GAGATAGTCTCAGACCCGTCCTATACCGATCAGATGGTCGTTATGACATATCCGCTTATAGGAAACTATGGCATAACCGACGACGACTTTGAGTGCAAGAACCCGAGCATCGGCGGCTTGATAGTCTATGACTACAACGATATGCCCTCAAACTTCAGATACACCAAGACCCTCTCCGAGCTGCTTGAGGAGAACGGTATCCCCGGAATCTCCGGCGTGGATACAAGAAAACTCACCCGCAGCATCCGTGACTTCGGTTCACGCCGTGTACTCATCACTTCACCCGAGACACCCGTGGAGAAGGCAATCGAGATAATCAACAGCACTCCCGTACCTCACGATGCCGTGAGCAGAGTCAGCTGCAAAAAGCGTTGGTACTCCCGTACCTCGAATCCGCAGTTCAATGTCGTTGCGATAGACTGCGGAATGAAGCTCAACATCGTCCGCTCTCTCAACCGTTTCGGATGCAATGTCTCGGTCGTTCCGTTTGACACGACAGCGGAAGAAATCGAGTTTATGAAACCCGACGGAATATTCCTCTCAAACGGCCCGGGCGACCCCGAAGATGTCACCCCCGTCATTGAAACAGTCAAAAAGCTCAAAGGCAAATATCCCATATTCGGCATCTGCCTCGGGCATCAGATAATTTCCCTCGCCTACGGCGCACAGACCTACAAGCTCAAGTTCGGTCACAGAGGCGGCAACCATCCGGTTATGAACCTCTCCACAGGCAAGATAGAGATAACCTCGCAGAACCACAGCTACGCAGTCAAAGACGCAAGCGTTGAGGGCACGGGACTTGAAGTGACCCACATCAATCTCCTCGACAAGACAGTTGAGGGTGTGCGCTGCAAAAAAGACCTCGTGTTCAGCGTTCAGTATCATCCCGAGAGTGCTCCCGGTCCGCAGGACAGCAGCTACCTCTTCGGACAGTTTATAGACTACATGAAGGAGGCGAAGGGTCGTGCCTAAGAGAACTGATATTAAAAAGGTGCTCGTCATCGGCTCGGGCCCGATAGTCATCGGCCAGGCAGCCGAGTTCGACTACGCAGGCACACAGGCGTGTCTCGCTCTTCGTGAAGAAGGGTATGAAGTAGTCCTTGCAAACTCAAACCCGGCAACCATAATGACAGACACCACCATTGCCGACAAGGTCTACATGGAGCCGCTCACCCTTGAATACCTCGCCCGTATCTGCCGCTATGAGCGTCCCGATGCAATCGTCCCGGGAATCGGCGGTCAGACAGGTCTTAACCTTGCAATGCAGCTTGCCAAAAAGGGCGTACTCAAGGAGTGCGAAATCGAGCTGCTCGGTACAGATGCAGAGAGCATTGAGCGTGCCGAGGACAGAGAGCTTTTCAAGGAGCTGTGCGAGAGCATCGGCGAGCCGATTGTTCCCTCTCAGATAACCTACAGCATTGAAGAAGGTCTCGAGGCAGCCGAGAGAATCGGTTATCCCGTAATTCTCCGTCCAGCTTTCACCCTCGGCGGCACAGGCGGCGGCTTTGCTTATGACCCCGACGAGATGCGTGATATGATGAAAAACGCACTCGCCCTCTCCCCCGTTCATCAGGTACTCGTTGAAAAGAGCATAAAGGGCTACAAGGAGATAGAGTACGAAGTGATCCGTGACGCCAACGACACGGCTATCACCGTTTGTAACATGGAAAACCTTGACCCCGTCGGCATACACACGGGTGACTCGATAGTTGTCGCTCCCAGCCAGACGCTGACAAACAAGGAATACCATATGCTCAGAGACTCGGCGCTCAAGATAATCCGTGCTCTCGGAGTCAAGGGCGGATGTAATGTTCAGTTCGCTCTCGACCCCCACTCTTTCCGCTACTATGTCATTGAGGTAAACCCGAGAGTTTCCCGTTCTTCGGCTCTCGCTTCAAAGGCCAGCGGTTATCCCATAGCAAGAGTTTCCGCAAAGATAGCAGTCGGCATGGACCTGCACGAGATTCAGCTTGCAAACACCCCCGCCTGCTTTGAGCCTTCGCTCGACTATGTTGTAACAAAGATGCCCCGTTTCCCGTTCGACAAATTCCCGGCGGCACTCAACACCCTTTCAACTCAGATGAAGGCTACCGGCGAAGTTATGAGCGTCGGCCGCACATTTGAAGAAAGCCTGCTCAAGGCCATCCGCTCTCTTGGAGAGGGCAAGAACCACCTGCACATGGAGAAGTTCGACTCCGAGAACATGACGACCGACGAACTGCTTGACTATATCAAAGACGGCACGGACGATCGCATATATGCTATTTCGCAGCTGATGTGGATGGGCGTTGACCCGTCGCTTATCTGCGATATTACGCACATTGATATGTTCTTCCTCGACAAGATAAAGAAGATAGTCGATTTTGAAAAGGAGATGGAGGCAAATCCCGACT
>CAZFZW010000092.1:0-5672 GCA_964523465.1 uncultured Clostridium sp.
GAAACGCCGTTGAATTTTGTGGACTGTCTCCTTGCCCAAAGTGAATTGAGGTTCACCGAGGAACGTTTGAGTGCTTTGGGTACAACTGTGTAGGCACAGCGCATTCCTGTAAATCCTGCGGTTTTTGAAAAACTGCGAAATTCCACGGCGCATTCCTTTGCACCGTCAATTTCATATATGCTGTGCGGAATATCTTTGGTTATATACGCCTCATAAGCCGCGTCAAAGAGAATAACGCTGTCGTTTTTTAATGCCCAATCTACCCATGATTTAAGCTCTTTGCGGTTCATTGCAACGCCCGTCGGATTGTTCGGCGAACACAGATAAACAATATCTGCTCCCCTGTCAGGAGGATAGGGAATAAAGCCGTTTTCGGCGGTGCAGTCGATATAAACGAAATCGGAGTATCGCCCGTTTTCGAGCCGCTTTCCGGCTCTGCCGGCGATGACATTGGAATCCGCATAGACCGTGTACATCGGGTCGCACAACGCTACAGTGCAGTCGGGCGAGAATATATCGGATATGTTGCCCGTGTCGCTCTTTGCGCCGTCGCTTATGAAGATTTCATCATCCGAAAGTTCGATACCTCGGCAAAGAAAGTCGTGTTCGAGTATCTTCTCTGTCAAAAATCTTTCGCCGTGCTCAGGCGGATAACCCCTAAAAGTGTCGGTGTTACTCATTTCATCAACCGCCGAGTGCATGGCTTTTATGCACGCATCGGGCAGAGGGCGTGTCACATCACCGATGCTGAGGTCTATAATATCAGCGTTTGGGTGGGCTACTCCGTATGCGTGAATTTTCTTCTTAATATCGGAAAACAGATAGTTTTCATTCAGCGAAAGGAAATTTTTGTTTATCATGACAGACCCTCCGTGAGGGTCTCACCCCGAAAAACGGCTTCGGCATCGCCACCGAGATAGATTCTGCCGTCTGTTTTTTGCTCAACTTCAAGCTCGCCGCCGGGGAGAATGACCGAAACGGGTTTGTTCTGCCTGCAAAGCTTTCGTCTTATGCTTGCCGCTACAGCCGCACAGGCGCCCGTACCGCAGGCCAAAGTTTCTCCCGAGCCACGCTCGAAAACACGCATTTTAATCTTTGCATCGGATATTATTTCAACGACTTCGACATTTACACCGTTCGGAAAGTCTGTCGGAGTGCTTATTATCCCCGCAAACCGTGCAAGCTCGAGCGAAGTTATGTTATCAGCAAAGACAACACAGTGCGGATTGCCCAGAGAAACTTTTGAAGTATCAAAAAGTTTGCCGTCTATTTCAAATTTTTTGTCGCCGCCGAAAACGGGAACGCCCATATCAACGGATGAACGGACGACTTTGCCTTTTTCGACATACATTCTAATATGTTTTTCACCGCTCAAAGTTTCAAGCGTGATAAACTCCTTGTTGGTGAGACCGTTTTCATACACGAATTTTGCAACGCACCTTGCGGCGTTGCCGCACATCTCGGCCTGCGAGCCGTCGGAATTGAAAATTTCCATCTTGAAATCCGCTTTGTCGGACGGCTCGATGAGCACAAGTCCGTCTGAGCCGATGCCGAAATGTCTGTCGCTGAGTTTCACGGCGGTGTCGCTCGGGTCCGGAACGGTTTCTTCAAAGCAGTTGACGAATATGTAGTCATTGCCTACACCGTGCATTTTGGTGAATTTCATTGTGCGAGCCCCTTTTTATATATTGGCAAGCTCGCTGAGAAGGTGGCGTGCGGTCGCAGCGAGCGAGCTGCTTTCGTTCATGCTCCTTCTTCTTATATATGCATAAGCATCCTGCTCAGAGACCTGATTTACTTTCATATAAAGATGCTTTGCTTTGTCGATTATTTCGTTTTCCGCCGTACTGCGTTGAGAGGCGGCACGCATATGCGATTCCGATGAGGAACGCACGAGCCGTTCTATTGTGCCCTTCAATTCCGGGCGTGAGAGCGGAAGCGTCATGCAGGTGACATTGCTCATGCCGTAGAGCGGCTGCTGCGCGGAGGATATGAGCAGTATCATATCAATGCTCGGCGGTAAAAGCCGCAACATTTCGGCAGGTGACATATCACAAAGGCGGCAGCAAATTATTATAGCCGAGGGGAGTCGTCGAGAAAAATCGAGTGTCTGCGAAGCGGTGCGGCACTCAATAACGCCGATTATCCCGATACCCGAGACGAAACTCTTGAGCTGTGCTCTGAGCCTGTCCGAGGATGAAGCTATAATAATGTCACGCACCGTCTATCCCTCCCTGCTACAGGTGCGGTGTAACTGTATTTAATCAGCTTTCCTGAACATTTTTTGTTATATCGTTTACCGTAGTGCGAAGTGAAGAGTCATTTTCAAGCTCCGCTTTGATTTCGTCGAGAGCATAGAGGACAGTGGAATAATGTCTGCCGCCGAACTCCGCACCTATGGCCTTTGCGGAAAGGCCTGTGACCTCACGCACTATGTACATTGCAATCTGGCGATATTTTGAGGTCTGTGCATCCTTTTTCTTGGAACGCAGATCGTCGGGGTTTGCTCCGTAGGTTCGTGCAACCTCGGTGATTATCTTGTCCACCACTACGGGGATAGGCTTGTTGTCGCTGAGAATATCACGGATAGCCTGCTGTGCGGTTGCCGTGTTGACGTGTGCACCCTGAATCTGAACATATGCCTGCATTTTCTTCACGGCACTCTCGAGCTGACGGATGTTGTTCTTGAGCTTTTGCGCAATGTATTCAACGACATCGTCGCTTATCTCGAAGTTCAGAGCGTTTGCCTTGCGCTTGACTATGAGCATACGGGTCTCGAGATCCGGCGGCTGAACATCGGCCAGCAGTCCCCACTCGAAACGGGTACGCATTCTGTCCTCAAGCTGCGGCATATCTTTGGGCGGACGGTCGGATGAAAGGACTATCTGCTTGCCGTCCTGGGTCAGAGCGTTGAAAGTGTGGAAGAATTCCTCCTGAGTACGCTCTTTGCTTGCGATGAACTGAACATCGTCCATGAGCAGGACATCGACCTTGCGGTATTTATTCTGAAATTCAGTGGTCGTGCGGTGATTAAGAGCATCGATAAACTCGGTTGTGAACTGCTCACCGTCTGTGAAAACTATTTTCATTGACGGGTCATTTCGCTTGACCTCGTGACAAATTGCATTCAAAAGGTGCGTTTTACCGAGTCCGGAGTTGCCGTAGATAAATAGCGGATTGTACGCCTTGCCGGGGTTTGCCGCAACAGCCTGAGCCGCCGCATGGGCAAATTTATTTGATGCACCGACAACGAAAGTGTCGAATGTGTTCTCAAAATAATTTGAAGCACGCTTGCCGCCGACTATGTCTGCCGCACCTGCGACAGGCTCGCTTGTCCTTTTAAATTCCTCAACTGCGCCGTCCTCGGGTGCTATGACTTCGACATCAACATCAAGACCCAGTGAATTTAAGAATGCGTTGTGCAGAGTTGAACCGAATTTCTGCACGAGTATGCGCCGCTTGAAATCGGCGGTGGTCAGCAGTATCGCACGGTTTCCGTCGAAGCTTATCGGCTCAAGTTCGCTGAACCATACATTATAGATAGACTCTGAATTTGTTTGCCTGAGATAGTCCGAAACGACCTGCCAAAGCTCGCTGAATGAATCCATTCTGTATTTCCCCCATCATAATACATTTATAATATGGTAGAGTATATCACAAAAACCCCGTTTTTTCAACAAGCATATTGCACAAGAGCTCAAAAAAATGATTGACATTGATGTGAAGTATGATATATAATATTAGCTTGCAAGGGTATGGACAGACTATACCCCTCACCTTCACCGTCAGGTCGCACCAATTATTTGGGTCGGAGCGAATGCTCCGAGGCTGATAGTTGTTGAAGATTAATATCTTTTGAAACGGAGGTTACCGCAAATGAAAAGAACTTACCAGCCCAAGAAGCTGCACCGCAAGAAGGAGCACGGCTTCCGCAAAAGAATGTCCGACAGAAACGGACGCAAGGTTCTTTCTCGCCGCAGAGCGAAGGGAAGAAAGCAGCTCACCTACTAATTTCGATTTATTCGGAAATTAAGGCGAGTGGATTATTGCCACGGATGGATGATTGCTTTGGCAGAATATCAGACGCTCAAGCTTAACAGCGATTTTCGCAGAACTTACGGGCGCGGCAAGTCAGCCGTAGACCCGGTACTTGTCACATATGCATTACGAAACCGTTACGGTGTCATGCGTGTTGGGATAACTACCGGCAAAAAGCTCGGTAATGCAGTGGAACGCAACCGGTGTCGCAGGATAATTCGTGCGGCATTTCGGCAGCTCGAAAGCGAGTGCTGCGGGGGATGGGACATAGTATTTGTCGCCCGTCACAGGACGATCTCCCGCAAGAGCACCGATATAGAGGTTTCCATGCGAAAACAGTTGGCAGCCTTGGGTGTTCTTGGTCTATCTACCGATAAAGCCGAGAAGTAAAATGAAAAATCTACTGATAAAGCTTATAAGGTTTTACAGAAAGTATATTTCGCCGCAGTTGCCGGATATGTGCAGATATTATCCGACCTGTTCCCAGTATGCCATAGAGGCTATCGAGGTACACGGAGCATTCAAAGGCTCCGTGCTTACCGTTTTGCGGCTGCTTCGCTGTAATATTCTATTCCCCGGCGGTTATGATCCCGTCCCTCCGAAAAGGGACAAAAAATCCAACCGGAGGACTCACAAATAATGGATGCAATTTATGAATTCCTGGGTATCCCGTTCGGATATGTATTGCGTTTCATATTCGAAGCCGTGCATAATTACGGTCTTGCGCTCATCCTCTTCACCCTCTTTGCAAGACTCCTTATGATCCCCACCTCGATTTACCAGATGAAGGGCACGGTCAAGACGCAGCGTCTTCAACCCAAAATACGCAGAATCAACGCCAAGTATAAGGGCGATCAGCAAAAAATCCAAGAAGAAACCCAGGCGCTCTATCAGCGTGAGGGTCACAATCCCATGAATATGGGCTGTGCGCCGTTGATGGTTCAGTTTATAATCATCTTCGGTCTTATCGGCGTTATCTATCATCCCCTTAAATGGGCACTTGCTGTTGATGAGACAACCATAGACACTCTGTCCGAAATTGCAAAAGGACTTTCGACCTATAATGCAAAGACGGATCTTCGTACTATCGAGCTGTTCGTTATCAACCATATAAGCGAAATAAAGCCGCTTGCCCTCGCACAGGGTATCGGAGAAAGCGTTATAGACAAAATCGCAGGCTTCAATTTCACTTTCCTCGGCCTCTCACTGGGTAAAGTCCCTTCCTTTAAGGAACCCGGTGTGCTGTGGATAGTTCCTATCCTTTCGGGTGTTACCTCGCTCGGTTCAAGCCTGTTCTCGATGCTTCAGCAGCGCAAGAACAACCCCGAGATGGCAAAGAACCCTACTATGGGCTGCATGGCTGTCTTTATGCCGCTGTTCTCAATGTACTTTACATTCCAGTTCCCCGCAGGTATCGGTATTTATTGGATAGCCTCCAACATCTTCTCACTTATTCAGACTGTTGTGCTTTCCTTTACTCATAGCCCGAAGAAGATGATAGCAAAGGCTATGGTCGATGAGACGGTCGAACGCCGCTCAAGAGAAGAAAATCTCAAGCGTGCTCTTACACAAAAAGCAGAAGATAAATAATTTTCAGGTGGTGTAAATAGATGTTAAAAGAAGCAATCGGCACA
>CAZFZW010000093.1:0-5655 GCA_964523465.1 uncultured Clostridium sp.
AAGAACCGGAATAGATAACGATACCGTCCTCGTCAAAGCTCTTGATATTGGGAATGTCCTCACCTGCAACACGCAAGTCGCCGTAGGGGTTGTCCTCAAGGATCATGACATTGTGTGCCTTTGCAAGCTCATAGAGCCTGTGGCGTTTCTCGAGTGACATTGTAACGCCTGCCGGATTCTGAAAATTCGGAATAGTGTATATCATACGGGTGTTGGGATTTTCGTCAAGAGCCTTTTCGAGCTCCTGCATATTCATTCCGTCTGCCTCGACCGATACGCCGACAAGCTTTGCGTTGTATGAACGGAAACAGTTGAGCGAACCGATGAATGAGGGGCTTTCACATATGACGACATCGCCCTCGTTGCACAGCACCTTTGTGGACAGATCCATGACCTGCTGTGCGCCGCTTGTTATAATCAGTGAGTCAAAGTCACGGCCGATGTTGTATTTGGACTTCATTCTGTCCTTTATCAAGCCGATAAGCTCGGGATAACCCTCGGTAACGCCGTATTGCAGTGCGTCTATCGGACGGGTTGCAAGGATGTCTGCGGCGATCTGCGTGACCTCACTGACGGGGAATGCATCGGGTGCGGGGTTGCCTGCCGCAAAGGGAATCATGCCCGGCACACTTGTTGCCTTGAGCACTTCTCTTATTGCGGATGGCTTGAGTGATGCTATTTTATCGGAAAAACGATAATCCATTTTATCCAACTTCCTTTCAAACTCTTTATAAATTAACAGTATAACACACCCGACGGCGGTTGTAAATCAAAATGTTTTGTGATATGATAGGGGCGTTATATAATTGTATAAGAGGTACGGCAATGTTTAAAAATGTTATCTTTGATTTTGACGGCACGCTTGCGGATACGGGCAAGGGTGTTTTTGCCTCGGTTCAGTATGCACTCAGAACCATGGGCTACCCCGAGCTTGACGAGGAGTCGCTCAAATATTTTGTAGGGCCGCCGCTTGAGGCGAGCTTTGCCGAAAAATGCGGCTTTAACGCAGAACAATGCAAAGAGGCTGTTGAAAAGTACCGTGAATATTACCCGGAAAAGGGGATATTCGAGCTTGAATTTTTCCCGAGTACACTCGAAACTCTGGAGACACTTCATGCGGCGGGAGTGAAAATCGCAGTCGGTTCGTCAAAACCCGAACCGTTTATCGTGAGAATACTCGAGCATTTCAACTGTGCTCATCTTTTTGATTTCGTGGCAGGTGCAACTTTCGGAGAGAAAAAGCCGGACAAGAGCCATATAGTGCAAAGGGCACTTGACGGTCTCGGTGCAGATGATTTGTCAACTGCTGTCATGGTCGGCGACAGGTGCTATGACATAGAGGGTGCACGCATAGTCGGAATAAAGAGCATCGGCGTGCTCGAGGGCGGCTACGGCGATGAGGCGGAATTTAAAACGGCAGGAGCCGATTGGATAGTCGAGACTCTTGCCGATATTAAAGATATAGTTTTAAAGTGATTACAAACCGAGCAGTCTTTCGGCATTGCCGCCGAGGATGAGCTCGGTTTCTTCTTGCGAAAGTCCAAGTGAGCGTATATAGCCCATCTCCCGTTTGGTTGAACTCCATGGGTTATCCGAACCGAACAGCACATGATCTGAGCCGAAAGCCTCTATGCTCTCTCTTGCCCACGCCGGAGGAACGGAACAGGCGGAAAACGCTGTGTCGATATAAATGCCCGTACCGCCGAGCTTTTCGGCGGCTTCACGCCAGAGCAGAAAACCGCCCATGTGTGCCGCAACAACCGGTGCGCCGCCAAAGTGCGGCAGTATCTTTTTGAGCATATCGGGTGTGCAGTGAACAGGGTCGGGCACGCCAATGTCAACTCCTGCATGGAATACCGTTATCATACCGAGATCGGCAATTTTTTCATATATGGGGAACATTTTCTCGTCATCCGCAAAAAATCCCTGATAATCCGGGTGCAGCTTTATTCCTTTTATGCCTGCATCATGCAGTCGTTCGAGTTCGCTCAAGGCATCGGGACTGTCAAAGTGCACACTGCCAAACGGGATAAGAGTTTCGTCGTTGAGCAGAGATATTGCAAAGTCGTTTACCTTTGTCTGCTGGTGAGCATTGGTTGCGATATTGAGCACAACCGCCTTGTCTGCTCCTGCCGAAAGAACGCTTTCTTTTAACCCCGATACCGTGCCGTCAAATGCAGGGGTGCAGTTGCCGGAACGCAAAGCGAGCGTGGGCATGGCTCGTTGGGCTAGTTTGTCGGGAAAACAGTGGGTGTGGAAATCAATTATCATTTTTATCGCCTCTGAAAATCGTATACATATATTATAACACTTTTGCTTACCTTGACAACAGCAAAAAAGCTGATATAATAAATTCGGTGCGGCAAATGCCGCAAAAATGCCCGAAAGGCGGTAAATTATGAAATATACAAAGGAAGATATACTCCGAATAGCCGACGAGGAAAATGTAAGCTTTATTCGTCTGCAATTTACGGATATTCTCGGCTCGCTGAAGAATGTTGCGATAACACGCAGCCAGCTTGAAAAGGCACTCAACAACAAGTGTATGTTCGACGGTTCTTCGATAGAGGGATTTGTCCGTATAGAGGAGTCGGATATGTATTTGCATCCCGACCTCGACACTTTCCTGATTTTTCCATGGCACAATTCCGGCGAGCACAAGGTTGCACGCCTTATCTGTGATGTCTATTGCTCGGACGGTACTCCTTTTGAGGGCGACCCGAGATATGTGCTTCGCCGTGCGATAAAGAAGGCTGCCGATATGGGTTATTCCTGCAATGTCGGCCCGGAGTGCGAATTCTTCCTTTTCCATATTGACGAAAACGGCAAACCCACCACTCAGACCCATGACCAGGGTGGTTATTTCGACCTCGGCCCTGTGGACAGGGGAGAGACCTGCCGCCGTGACATCTGCCTTGCACTTGAGGAGATGGGCTTTGAAATAGAGGCATCTCACCATGAAGTTGCTGAGGCACAGCATGAAATCGACTTCAAGTATGACGAAGTTCTGGCCGCTGCCGACAATGTTATGACATTCAAGTATGTCGTAAAGAGCATTGCTCAGTCTCACGGACTTCATGCCACCTTTATGCCCAAACCTATCTACGGAATCAGCGGCTCGGGTATGCATACCAACATCTCTCTGTTCAGTGCAGGTGAGAACGCTTTCTGCGACGAGAGCGATCCGCTCAATCTCAGCAAGACTGCGTATCAGTTTATCGCCGGTGTGCTTGACCATATCCGCCCGATGACCCTTGTTCTCAATCCGCTTGTCAACTCCTATAAGCGTCTTGTGCCCGGTTATGAAGCGCCTGTGTATGTCGCATGGTCGGCGCAGAACCGCAGCCCGCTTATCAGAATTCCCTCTGCAAGAGGTTTCGGTACAAGAATCGAGATTCGCTCGCCCGACCCGGCTTGTAACCCCTATCTCGAAATGGCAGCCTGCCTCGCCGCAGGTCTTGACGGCATAGAGCGTGAACTTGAAGTTCCTGCCCCGACGGACTCGAATATTTATGATATGACCAGGGAAGAAAGAGCCGAAGCTGATATTCACAGTCTGCCCAAGTCACTTGAAGAGGCGACAAAGCTCTTTGCCGCAAGCGATTTTATGAAAGAGACACTCGGCGACCATGTGTTCAATAAGTACCTCGAGGCAAAGCGTGAGGAGTGGAGAAGCTACCGTGCGAGAGTTTCTCAGTGGGAGATAGACAAGTATCTTGTCAAATATTAAGGCGGAAAATTAAAAAAAGCCTTGATATTGTCGGCAAGATGTGTTAAACTATCAATGTAGGAATGTAAACTTGATGAAAGAGTGGGTGTGACCCGCTCTTTCCTTTATGTTAGGGACTTTTTTTAAAAGGAGAGTGTGCCTGTGGCATCAAAAGGCAAGGGCGGAAATACCGTGTCCGCCGTGTGGGAGGTAGTTGCCCCCATAGCTGAGCAGCTCGGACTTTCTATCTGGGACATACGCTTTCAGAAAGAGGGAGTTTCCTGGTATCTCAGAATATATATAGACAAAGAGGGCGGTGTCGGCATAACCGATTGCGAGAATTTCAGCCGTGCGGTAGACGGCCCTCTCGATGACGCTGACCCCATAGAACAGAGCTATTATCTCGAGGTTTGCTCCCCCGGTGTTGAGCGTCAGCTCACCCGTGACGAGCACTTCAAAAAGTATATCGGCTCACCCGTTATCGTTCGTCTCATTCGTCCCCGTGACGGTGAGCGTGAATTCAAAGCCACTCTTGACAGCTACGACGGCTCAATAATCACCGTCACCCGTGAGGACGGCAGCGGACTGTGCTTTGAGAAGAAGGAAGTAAGTTTCGTCAAACTCGACGACTTCTACGCCGATGACGAATAATTTTGTGTGATACGGCGTTGTGAGAACCGTGCGAATTCGGTCACATACAAGCGTATGCTCCCTCGTTCGCAGAACCTCACGCCTTGTCTCGCCCAAAATTCTTTCGCCATCTACTCGGCTCAAAAATAAAAAGCCGATGACGAATAATTTTGTGTGATACTGCGTTGTGAGAACTGTGTGGATGTTGTTAGAACCGTTTCGGTGCTCGCAGACGAATATTAAACAGACAACCAACAAATACATTATAAAAAGGATGATACGGAAAATGGATAACAAGGAATTTTTTGAGGCTGTAAAGCTGCTCAGCAAGGATACGGGTGTTACTGTTGACGCTATGTGCCAGAGCATCCAGTCGGTGCTTGTCGGCGCACTCAAAAAGGAATATAACAACAAGGACATCGTTTTCTGCGATGTCGATGCCGACAAGGGCGAGTTCAGAGTTTATCTGAGAAAAACCGTCGTGTCCGAAATCTCCGACCCCGACACCGATCTGCTTGTCGAGCAGGCACAGCAGTATAAGAGCGGTGCAATGGCAGGTGACATTGTCGAGATCCCCGTTGAGACAGCAAAGGTCAGCAGAATAACCGCAGAAAAGGGCAAGCATATGCTCCGTCAGGCTATCCGTGAGGCAGAGCAGGGTCAGCTTCGCAGCGAACTTGAAAGCCACAATCAGGAGATAATCACTGTCACCGTTCAGCGTGTTATCCCCGAGTCGGGCGATGCGATAGTCAGCCTTGGCAAGTCCGAAGCAATGCTCTACAAGAGTGAGCAGCTTCCCGATGAGGAGCTTCAGCCCAACGATATTATCAAGGTTTATGTCACCGGTATTCGCAGCACCGAGAAGAATGCCCGTGCAACAATTTCGAGAACTCATCCCGGTCTCGTTAAGCGACTGTTTGAGGAGGAAGTTCCCGAGATATTCGACGGCACTGTTGAGATAAAGGCAGTTGCAAGAGAAGCAGGTTCGAGAACAAAGATGGCTGTTTACAGTGCAGATGCCGATGTCGATCCTGTCGGTGCCTGCATAGGCCCCCGTGGTGCCCGTGTCGGCAAGATTGTTGACCTGCTCGGCGGCGAGAAGATCGATATAGTCAAGTACAGCGAGCAGCCCGAGGAATTCATCGGTGCGGCACTGGCTCCGGCAGATGTAGTCGATGTTACGGTTGAGAGTGAAGAAGATAAGATCTGCCGTGTCAGAGTTCCCGACAGCCAGCTTTCCCTCGCCATAGGCAACAAGGGTCAGAATGCCCGCCTTGCCGCAAAGCTCACCGGCTGGAAGATAGACATTAAGCCCG
>CAZFZW010000094.1:0-5651 GCA_964523465.1 uncultured Clostridium sp.
AGACATATCCGAAACTATTTCGGCAGAAATTTCTCTTATCCGCTCATACCTTTCCCTGTCATACACATCTTTTCCGTAGGTAAGACCTGCCTGCGCAAGACTTTGCAGTTCAACCGCCAAATTTATCAGTCGTTCATTTTTGCTCATATCGCATCCTCCGAAATTCATCGTTTGATTTTTTCGGCAAGCTCCTTCACCACTGCGTAAAGCTTGGTAGCTTTCAATCGTTTTCGGACTTTTGCGCTACTGTCCGTTGTTTCAAAGAATGTTTTCGGTTCGCTTTCGTCGTCTATTACAAACGCCTGACTCAGACAAATTCCTCCCTCTCCGAACAGTTCGGCTCTGACATATTTAAAGTTCGCCGCACCTGCGATTTTGTCGAGGTCGAGCACCTGTTCAAATCGATCGGACATAATTTCAGTTCTTAAAATCACCTTGCCGTCAGCTATCCACTCGATAACATCGGCATTATCGCCCCGTGCTTTTATCCTGTGTCCGTCAACGGTAAGGAGCGAAAAAGTCGGATAGGGTTTGTCCGTGTTCATGGCGTCTATCTCTTTTTCGGGGCCTATAGTGCTGTTTGCGCGAAGTTTTCTTGTCACGGCAAAAAATGTGCCGCTTTGCATGGCGAGTTTGATATTGTCCACACTGTTTTCTTTCATCATGAATATGCCAAATGATGAATCCACCGTGCTCATAAAATGCGAGTCAGTGTTGCTAAAGCCGATAACGCTTTTGCCGTAAGGCAGGCAGTACATAAGCAGATTGTCCCAGAGTATTCTGTCATAACCCGTCGTGCCGTTTCGCTCATTGAACACCTCTATGCCAAGACAGCTGTCGTATTTCAAAATAAGATCCCCGAAAAACTTTATATTCTTCGGGTCATTGACAGCATCGGGACAGGCGTTGCTGCCTATCCAGTCACCCGGATGATTGATATGCGAAAGTCCGCCGTTTTTGTCAGTAAATTCAACGGCTTTTTCATATCCTGCCTCATTCTCAATGCCACTAAAGCCGTTCCCGACATTTGGAGAGAGGAAATAAGCATTGACATGATTTTTGGTCAGCGAATGATTATTAAGCTCATTTGCGCCAACAACACAGGTCATCTTTCTGCCCCGTTCCTTGCCGTTATAAAGGGTATAAGTCCCGTTTTTTATCTTCTCGAAATCTTCATTGCCAAGGTGTGCTGTCTTATTCCCGAGTATCGGCTGATAAGCACGGTAGAGTGCCAGCCTTTTCGGCTCTCTGTTCCACTCAACGCCCGTAACTCCGTGGTCTGATATGGCAAGAAAATCATAGTTTTGATTGTAGTATTCCAAAACCGTGGCATCGAGCGGCTCTTCGGCATCGCTGTAGGTGGTGTGGGCGTGGAGGTTCCCCTTATAGGCGTGCCATGCGCCCTCCCCTGTCCAAAGTACATTTTCATATGGGGATTTGATTTTGTACTGTTTCATTTTGAACCTCCGAAACGCTCAAAGTCAGACGATATAATCACATTAAACCAAACGGTCGCTCAAAAGTCAATAGCTGCATTTTCAAACAATATTTTTCCGTTCTCCGCTCGGCAGATATACTTTTCCCCTGCCGTTACCTCGCCTTCAAGTATTTTCTCCGACAGCGGGTCTTCAATCTCACGGCAGACGGCTCGGCGAAGCGGTCTCGCCCCGTAAACGGGGTCAAAGCCTGCCGATGAAATTTTTTCGGCAACGGTGTCGTCAAATTCAAGCTCCACCCCGAGCTTTTCTACTCTTTGCGAAAGCGACTTCAACATTCTCCTCGCTATTTCGAGAATATCGTCATGCTCGAGCTGATGAAAAACTATCATATCGTCAACACGGTTGAGGAACTCTGGTCTAAAAGTCTTTTTAAGTTCGCCGAGCACAAGCTCTCTCAACCGCTCATAGCTTGTGGCGGCGTTCTCGGCAGTTGAAAATCCGAGTTTTTTGCCGCTGCCCGAAATTAGTTTTGCACCGACATTCGAGGTCATAATGATTATCGAATTTTTAAAATCCGCACGCCTGCCCTGAGAATCAGTCAGCACGCCATCATCCAGAATTTGCAGCAGCATATTAAAAACATCGGGATGCGCCTTTTCCATCTCGTCAAACAGCACCACGCTGTACGGGCGGCGGCGAAGCTTTTGAGTAAGCTGTCCGCCCTCCTCATGTCCGACATAACCCGGCGGCGAACCGACAAGCCGTGACACCGTGTGCTTTTCCATATATTCGGACATATCAAGCCGTATCATAGCACTTTCGTCGCCGAAAAGTGCAAATGCAAGTGCCTTACACAACTCGGTTTTGCCAACACCTGTCGGACCGAGGAAGATAAACGAACCCGTCGGACGCTTTGGGTCTTTGAGCCCCACTCTGCCACGCCGTATGGCTCGTGCAACCGCACTGACCGCCTCATCCTGGCCGACTATACGCTCATGCAGCTCCTGTTCAAGTCCAAGCAGCCGCTCGCTCTCCGCCTGCGTAAGCTCCGATACGGGTATTCCCGTCCACACACAGACAATCTCAGCTATCTCTTTTTTCGTAACCTCACCGATTTTCCTGCCCGATTCCTCTCGCCACTCAAACTTTGCCTTTTCGAGCCTGTCGCTGAGTTTCTTCTGTTCGTCACGCAGTTGTGCCGCACGCTCATACTCCTGCGAATTTATCGCCGAATCCTTTTCTTCGGCAAGATTTTTGAGCTTTTCTTCCATACTTTTAAGCTCAGGCGGCACGGTGAACACGCCTATCCTCACCTTTGACGCCGCCTCGTCAACAAGGTCTATCGCCTTGTCGGGCAAAAATCTGTCGGCAATATATCTTTCCGACAGTCTGACCGCCGATTCTATCGCCTCGTCGGTTATTTTGACTCTGTGGTGCGCCTCATACTTGTCACGCACACCTTTTAATATGATTATTGCCTCGTCCTCGCTCGGCTCACCCACGGTGACGGGCTGAAACCTGCGCTCGAGTGCGGCATCTTTTTCGATATGCCTGCGGTACTCCTCAATCGTAGTTGCGCCTATGACCTGCACCGTACCCCTCGCCAATGCGGGTTTTAATATATTCGCCGCATCCACAGCACCCTCGGCAGAGCCTGCGCCGATGAGCGTATGCAGTTCGTCTATGAACAGTATAATGTCGCCTGATTTTGAAACCTCTTCTATCGCCGACTTTATCCGCTCTTCAAAGTCGCCTCTGTACTTGGTCCCGGCTACCATCCCCGTCAAATCAAGCGAGACTATCTTTTTGTTTTTCAGCAGCTCGGGCACTTCTCCCGTGGCAATTTTCAGTGCCAGTCCCTCGGCTATAGCGGTCTTTCCGACACCAGGCTCACCGATAAGGCAAGGATTATTTTTGGTTCGGCGTGAAAGTATCTGAACGACACGCTCTATCTCCTTTTCCCTGCCGATAACCGGGTCTATCCTGCCTGCCGAAGCGAGCTTCGTCAGTTCTCTGCCATATTGATTCAACGTGGGCGTATCGGTACCGTTGGTGCGTTTTGTACGCTCCGATGTATCGTGGCCGCTCTTGATCGAACCTGTGCTGAAGGCTTTCATCACCTCCTGCAAAACCTCCTGCGGTGACACGCCGAGCCTCGTCATAATTACATTAGCGGCACTCGAGCCCTCCTTGGTCATTGCGATAAGAAGGTGCTCGGTGCCGACATAACTGTGCCCCATATCATTTGCCTGTGAAATGGAGTTTTCTATAATATTTTTACACCGTGGAGTAAAATCGGTAGGCGTCAAAACAGTCGGAACGCCGAAGCCGACACTTGTTTTTATGGCATCTTCGACTTTACCCACGGTCAGCCGCTTACCGCTCAAGACAGTGTATGCCATTCCGCCGCTGTGGCTGAGCAGTCCCATCAGCAAATGCTCACTTCCGACATAGGTGTGCCCCATATTCTCCGCAAGCTCTATAGATGAATTGAGCACATCGTTCGCCTTTTGGGTAAAGCCGGTAAATTTATACACATTATCATTCCTTTCCGTACACTGCCGTTAGTATTGGTAAATTGACAGCATATGAATCGAAATAATATATGTTTTTTTCGTTTGATTTACGACAACGCCGCTCTGACCGCATCCGCCCTGATGAGATCCCTATGCTGTGAGTCTATATGCTCGCCTTTTGCCGCACTTATGGTTGCCGGCTGCATACTGAACAGCAGTGCATTGAGCGTCTCAATGGGAATATTCAACATTCCTCGAGCCGAACCGAGACGAACAAGGGAAATCAGCTCCATCATCTCATCTGTCGTGAGCACACGGGCATTTTGCAAAATTCCCACCGCCCTGTAAATCTTATCCTGTATATTCACATTTGCACAGATACGCTCTGCCGCCGCACGCTCCTGCGTGACAAGCTGACGGGTTATAGACTGAAGATTCTCTATTGCCGCCTGCTCGGTTATACCAAGGGTTATCTGATTGCTCAAAAGATATATGTCTCCGCTCGGTTCACTACCCTCGCCGTATGCGCCCCTGAGTGTCAGGCCGAGTTTTGATATGGTTGAGCTGAGTGTTGCAAGCTGACCTGTGCGGCGAAGTGCCGGAAGATGCAGCATAACCGAAGCTTTCATCGCAGTGCCGAGATTGGTCGGACACTGAGTAAGATAGCCCAAACGCTCATCAAATGCAAAATTAAGCTTCTTGTCAAGGGCGGAATCTATTTTATCGGCAAGCACATAGCAGTCCATAAGTGCAAGACCCGCCTTCATAACTTGAACTCTGATATGGTCGTCCTCGCAAAGCATTACGCTTATCGCCTCATCATCAGAGAGCATAAGTGCCCTGCCCGTCCGCATAGATGCAAATTCGGGGCTTATCAGACGGCGTTCGGCAAGCGACACCGCCTGATCACGGCTTATCGAATCCATGGTGATATAATCGAGTCCCAACTGAGGCACGCACTCAAAAATCGTATCACGAACCTTTTCGTTGACCTTGATTTTGCTCTGATTGTCAAGTCGGCACGGGAACGGAAATTCTTCAAGATTTCTTGCAAGGCGCACACGGGTGCTCATCACTATGTCGCCCTGCTCGCCTTTGTCTATATACCATTTACTCATTTTCATTGCCTCCCTCAAGTGCCTTGATTCTGTCACGAAGCTGTGCCGCAAGCTCGAAATTCTGCGTTGCAACAGCCTCGTTCATCTGCTTTTTAAGCTCTTCAAGTTCATCGGGTCCCTGCTCCTCCTCGCTGACAGGCACGGCAGTGGAAGCGATTTTTCCGCTATGGCGAATCTGACCGTGGATACGCTGGAGAGACGGCTTGAGCTCATTGTAAAACACCTTGTAGCACTCCGCACACCCCACTCTGCCGTCACGGACTATATCATTAAACGAAAGTCCGCACTTGGGGCAACGGACAACCTTTCTCGGTGCATTGAGCGAATTCACCGCATCGCCGAAGAAATTGCCGAAAAGACCCTTCACATCAAAACCGAAACCCGAAAAAGCATCGGTATATCCGAGCCGCTCGGCACACTCCGAGCACAGATGTCTCTCGGCGGTGTCGCCGTTTATAACCTGCTTGATATGTGTAGTTGCTTCATTCTTTCCACAATTTTGACAAAGCATGATAATCTCTCCTTATCTTTCGTTGCTCATTTCTATAAGTAAAAGCTGCTTAAAAACCGAGGCTCGC
>CAZFZW010000095.1:0-5650 GCA_964523465.1 uncultured Clostridium sp.
TGATCGGCGATGACGGCAAACCGTTCACACCGCATACCACCAACCCCGTTCCGTTTGTGGTCGTCGGCTATCCCTGCAAGTTGCGTGAGGGCGGTAAGCTCGGAGACATCGCACCGACAATGCTCAAAATTATGGGTCTTTCCCAGCCTGCTCAGATGACAGGCGAGAGCCTCATCGAAGAGTAAAGTGAAAATTATCGCTCGAGCTTCGGCTTCGGGCGATTTTTTTGTCAAAGTCAGAGAGCCGCTCCATTTCGGAACGGCTCTCTTTGAGTGTATCGTTTTTTTGCCCTCGGGTCTCGGTTTGCAGAAATTATTTAATCTTTATCTGCCAGTATGCGATATAGTCTCTCTCGTAGGTGTAGGTGACATGGATAGTGTCGCCCTTAACGACAACTGCGGGATAGGAATACTCTGCAAGACCGTTTTCAAAAGTCTTGATGTTGGTGAAGCTTTCACCGTCATCGGTAGATACCGCAAGAGTAAGGGGAGTGCGAACGCCGGGGATTGAAGTGTTGTTGTACGCAAGGAACAGTCTGCCCTGATCGTCGGTATCAAGGTCGATACCGCTGTTGTTGTTCGGGAGCTTTGTGGCATATGACTTGCACCATGTTCTGCCACCGTCGGTAGAATCGCTTCTGTATATCTTTCCGACCTTGGTTCTTGTGAACATATGCACCGAGCCGTCCGCAGACTGCCAAAGAGTGGGTTGAATCATCGGTACCTTGAACCAAATCAAATATTTGGAGTCAATGGTAGAGGTCTTTGTCCATGTTGCTCCGTCATCGGTTGAGATGTCAACATAGGACTTCCAACTGTCAATCTCGGTGGAGGCAGGTGCGAGCACCGTGCCGTCTTTGAGCCTTATCGGCTTGTTCTTGACAGGGCCTCTGCCGCCCGAATTGTCACCGGGGACAAGTTCTCTGGGAGTGCTCCAGCTCTTGCCATCGGTAGAGGTTGCATAATAGGTCTGCCAGTAATCGGTATCTTCGCCGACTTTGAAGTAGAGAACTATTGTGCCGTCCTCTTTCTGGAAAAGAACGGGATTCCAGTGAGCGGTATTGTCTTTGCCGCATACAACTATCGGCTCACTCCAGCCGCTTTCCTCGGTGCGAACCGAGGTGTAGATTCTGACATCGGAATCTTTCTCCGATGTGCCGCCGAACCATGCCGCAACAACGCTGCCGTCATCAAGGGGCAAAACGGTGGATGCGTGGCAGGAATCGGTGATTTTTTCCGTGAAAATCATTTCCTTGGTGGCCGATACAATTATATCGCTGTTTTCAGAATCGAGGCACATAAGCGATATGTCCGAATCGGCACCGTCCGCAATTCCTATGGATGCCAACGCAAAGACGAGGGCGATTGCCATAGCGAATGAGAAAATCCTTTTCAACTTTTTTTCCTCCTACAAATCTTCCTATATTTTCGGTGTCCGTCCCGTAGAGGGCATTAAAGACAGGCACTAAAGTACGCAATTATTTAATCTTTATCTGCCAGTACGCAATATAGTCTCTCTCGTAGGTGTATGTGATATGTATTGTGTCGCCCTTTATGACGACAGCGGGGTATGAATACTCGGCAAGTCCCTTTTCAAAGGTGAGTATCTTTGTGAAAGTCTGTCCGTCATCGAGTGATACGGCGAGTGACAGCGGAGTTCTGATTCCGGGGATGGAGGTGCTGTTATAAGCGAGGAATATTCTGCCTGCGCCGTCAACATCAAGGTCAATACCGCTGTTGTTGTTGGGCATATTTGTGGCATAAGCCTTGCTCCAGGTCTTGCCGTTGTCGGTCGAGTCACTTCTGTAAATCTTGCCGCTGTTTGTTCTTGTGAACATATGAACCGAACCATCAGCGGACTGCCACAGGGTCGGCTGAATCATCTTGACGCCGCCTGCGTCTATATCCGGAGTCTTTGTCCAGGTTCTGCCGTCATCATACGAAATATCGATGTGAGCCTTCCATTCGCCGTTTATCTCGGTGGAGGTCGGAGCGAGAACAGTGCCGTTCTGGAGTCTGAGCGGCTTGTTCTTAACGGGGCCTATGCCGCCTGAGTTGTCGCCGGGGACAAGCTCTCTGGGAGTAGACCAGCTTCTGCCGTTTGAGGAGGTTGCGTAGTAGGTCTTCCAGTAGTCGGTTGCGGTACCCACCTTGAAGTAGAGCACGATAGTGCCGTCTGTTCTCTGGAAGAGGACGGGATTCCAGTGAGCGGTGTCGGGGTCTGCCGTAACTTTTATCGGTGTTCCCCATGTGCCGTCCTTGCTGCGAACGCTCGTGAGAATGTTGACATCATCCTCACCCTCTGCTGTGCCTGCAAACCATGCGGCAACAACTGTTCCGTCGTCAAGCGGCAAGACGGTAGATGCGTGGCACGCAGGTGTGGGCTGAACGGTGAAAATCATCTCTTTTTTAGCCGAGACGATTATTTTGTCGGGATCTGTCTCCGACAGGTCATATGTCTTTTCTGTAGTCGGCTCGGTTGTTGAACTGCCGGAGGTGGAACCCTGCGGCTTTCCGGGCTTGACTGTGGTTGAGGGCTTGACTGCCGAGGATGCGTTTGTCTCTTCCTCGGTAGAAGGTTCCTCTGTCTCGCCGCTGCCAACAGTAGTGTCGGCATCAGCATCGACACCAACGCTGTTTGTTGTGTCCGATGTCGGGTTTGTTGTGTCATTTTCACTGTCCTTGTTTCCCGAGCACGCAGCAAAGGAAAGGAGCATAAGCAAAGTGAGCACAAGAGCTAAAAACTTCTTCATTCTGACTTCTCCGTATATTCTTTAGATTTCTATCCGCCAATACGCAATGTATTCGCGGTTATAAGTGTAAGTGATGTGCAGCATGCCGTCGAGCTCGGTTATGGCAGGATAGGAAAACTCTCCCTTTTCGCTCTCAAGGCGTATGAACTGCCTGAAAGTTTTGCCGCCGTCCTCGGACACGGCGAGGTCTAACGGTGTACGTTTGCCCCAGTTCTTCCCCACGGGGTTGTATACTAAATATATATTGCCGTTCGAGGCTTTCACCAGGTCGATGCCGCTGTTGTTGTTCGGCATTCTGGTGCGGTAGGCTCTGCACCATGTCTCACCCTCATCAAATGAGTCACTGCGATAAATGCGGCCACGGGAGGTTCGGGTTAGCATATGCACAGCCCCGTCCTCGCTCTGCCACAGAGTCGGCTGAATCATCGGAACATAAAAGCCGATGAGCGACTTTGTCGGCACGGTACGCATACGCCGCCACGAGTTGCAGTCATCATCCGAAATATCGGCAAAGCAGACCCACAGCTTGTTTCTTTCATCTGAGGCAGGCGCTATAACTCTGCCGCTTTTTAGCCTTATCGGTTTGTTTTTGACGGGGCCTCTGCCGCCGCCGATGTCGCCGGGGACAAGCTCCTGTGGCTCGGTCCAATTTATTCCGTCAGAGGAGAGGGCAAAGTATGTTTTCCAGGCGGGTATTTTTTTGCCGACCTTGAAAAACAGCATTATCTGCCCGTCCGCACGCTCAAACAGCACGGGATTCCAGTGTGGCAAGTTCCTGTCCGCACTGACTCTGACAGGCTCACCCCAGCCGTTCTCCGAACGCACGCAGGTGAGAATATCCACATCGTCACGGCTTTCCCGAGTGCCGGCAAACCACGCCGCCACTACACGGCCATCACGAAGTGCAAGTACCGTCGAGGCATGACAATTCTCGGTAGGCTTGTTTTTAAATATCATTTCTTTCATAAAAGTGCCTCCCGATTTTGCTCATTTTGCATCATATGTCTCTTGCCATTTATACATTATACGGCTTTTTGAAGATATATGTCAACCGAATTTAGTAATATTTTACAAAATTTTTAGCTTGTGCGGTTTCATTGCCGAAATTATTTGTTTTCCCAAAATGAATTACGAAAATAAATACAATATCTATCGTCGTGTGACAAAAAACCACAACATATGCCGTGAAATCACGAAAAACCGCAAAAAATGCGGCTTGAAACGCTCAAGCTTTATACGAGAGAGCTTTTTGTTGAAGAATCGACCACAATATTACTTATATTACAAACCTTGACACTATTGCCATTAAATGGTATAATAATGTCGATAGGAAGAGAAGCGAAAGTAGGAATACAGGAGATTGTTGGAGGAAGAAAAATGGAATCGTTAGGAATCGTCAGAAAAATAGATGAGACGGGACGCATAGTCCTGCCCAAGGATTTTCGCCGCAGGCTCGGACTTGAGCCGAACGCCGATGCTGTTGAGCTGTTTGCGGACGGGGATCAGATAGTTATCAGAAAATATGCCGCACGCTGCATTTTCTGCGGCTCATCCGATGACACGATAGAGTTTGCGGGCAAGCGAGTCTGCCGTGATTGCTCATCGAGGCTGACAGAAGTCGTCAGATTGCAGACAAAGTAAAAAGAAAGCTCCGTACATGAAAGTGTACGGAGCTTTTTGTCAGTATGAGTTGCCGAAGCTTACAGTTTATCTTCAAACCGTTCTGCTGTGATTTTGCCGTTGCTTACCGAAAGGCGGCATATTCTTGCGGTTCGCTTTTCTACATATGCCGAGCTGTCATTGGGCTGAATATCTCTGCCGTGATATATGGCGTAATATTCGCCGTTATGTTTAATAACGCTGTGGTGTCCTGTGCCCTCTTCAAAGGAGTTTTTGATTATCAGCGGACAAAAATTCCCGTTATCCTTGACTTTGACAAAGTCTACCTTTGTCAAATCTGTCTCGTCCGATTTTGCAACGGCATATCCGATATGATAAGTGTCATCCTGATAAGAACCGGCACTGTACATCAGATATTGCCAGCCCCCCTCCTTGAACCAGAAAGGCCCTTCGAGTGTATACCAGTTGTTTTCAGCCGTGCATTGCGGCGTGAATTTTTCCTGCTCGAACTCGGGAAGAAGAACCTCTTTCGGTTTGTTTTCTGGCGTATACGGGTCGAGAAATTTATCTACAAAAACTCTTGTTCCAATCAAATCGCAGTCGATATTATTCTCGGCATACCACAGGAACAGGCCTTTTTCGGTTTTTACCATATGCGAGTCAATGGAAAAGCGGTCATATAAGCATTTCTCGTTTTTGAAAGGTCCTAACGGAGAATCGGATGAGGCTACGTGCATAAACTGAAAATTTCCGCCCCCGACACAGGACACATACATATAATATGTATCGGCAATTTTTATAACGGACGGTGCCCAAAATGAGTGAGCATCGCAAAAATCCGTGACGACACCCTCGTATCTCCATGTGCCGGACAGCTCATTGCTGCGATAAGCTTCCACGCCTTTTTCGGCGGTGACATACAGATAGAAAGAGCCGTCATCCTCAAATATAAAAGGGTCAGGCTGAGTTTTGCCACACACATCAAACGACATTTTCATATTACTTCACCTGTTTGATTGAATTGGATAGGGATAAAAAACGCATACGTGATTTGTTGCAAGTGTAACACAAGGGAATGAATATTTCAATTACACTTCGCCCTCTGTCGCAATCCCTCCTCATAAATTAATACAGTGTCCCTGATGAACTTCGCAACTTGTCATACAATGGACAAAAATCGAACTGCGAATCAACTCTCTACTCTATAAGAAAAAGGTTTTATGTCATCATAGAGTTTGCTATATTTTTTTCGTTCATCAACTTTTCTATTGAGAACGC
>CAZFZW010000096.1:0-5644 GCA_964523465.1 uncultured Clostridium sp.
AATGGAAATGGTAAACATAAAAATCAACAATATGCCCCTGAGTGTTCCCAAGGGTATATCCATACTTGAGGCTGCCCGCACGGCAGGCATCGAGATTCCGACCCTCTGCTACCTCAAGGACATAAACGAAATAGGCGCTTGCCGTATCTGCATGGTTGAGGTCAAGGGTGCCCGTTCGCTTGTGACCGCCTGCGTTTATCCCGTAAACGAGGGTATGGAAATATTCACGAACACCGAGCGTGTCCGCAAGAGCCGCAAGATGACTCTTGAGCTTATACTTTCGACTCATGACAGGAAGTGTCTTTCCTGTATTCGCAGTGGAACCTGCGAGCTTCAGAAGCTCTGCAAGGAGTTCGGCGTTGACGATGAGAGCCGTTTTGACGGCGCAAAGCCTCTGTGCGATTACGACGATTCTGCCGTTCATATGATAAGAGATAACAGTAAGTGTATTCTCTGCCGTCGCTGTGTTGCGGCGTGCCAGGCACAGGGCATCTCCGTCATCGGCGCAAATGCCCGTGGCTTCGATACGCATATCGGCTCGGCATTTGAGAAACCGCTTGATTCTGTGGCGTGCGTATCCTGCGGCCAGTGCATAGTCAACTGCCCGACAGGTGCTATATATGAAAAGGACGACACCGCAAAGGTGCTTGAGGCTATCAACGACCCCGAGAAGTTTGTTGTTGTCCATACAGCTCCGTCCATTCGTGTTACTCTCGGCGAGTGCTTCGGCATGAGCATCGGTTCAAATGTCCAGGGCAAGATGGTCGCCGCTCTCAGACGACTCGGTTTTGATAAGGTGTTTGACACCGACTTCGGTGCAGATCTGACAATTGTCGAAGAGGCAAACGAGTTCCTGGGCAGAGTACAAAACGGCGGAGTGCTCCCGATGATAACCTCCTGTTCACCCGGATGGATAAAGTATTGCGAGCACTATTATCCCGATATGCTCGACCACCTTTCAACCTGCAAGTCGCCCCAGCAGATGTCCGGTGCGATAATCAAGACATGGTATGCCGACAAGATGGGCATCGACCCGAAGGATATAGTTGTTGTCGGTATTATGCCCTGCACAGCCAAGAAGTTTGAGACCAAGCGTGATGACCAGTCGGCATCCGGCTATCCCGATGTTGATTATTCGCTCACGACAAGAGAACTCGGCAGAATGATAGAGAGTGCGGGTATACATTTCCAGCACCTGCCCGATGAGGAGTTTGACAATCCTCTGGGTGATTCCACGGGTGCAGCAGTCATCTTCGGTGCAACGGGCGGCGTTATGGAAGCTGCTCTGAGAACCGCAGTGGAGAAGCTCTCCGGCGAGGAACTCAAGAACCTTGAGTTCACTGAGGTCAGAGGCACGGACGGCATAAAGGAAGCGGCATACACAGTCAACGGTATGGAGATAAAGGTCTGTGTAGTCAGCGGACTGGCAAACGCCCATACCGTGATGGAAAAGGTCAAGAACGGCACAGCCGACTATCACTTCATTGAGATAATGGGTTGCCCCGGAGGATGCGTAAACGGCGGTGGTCAGCCGATTCAGCCGGCAGTTGTCCGCAACTTCGTTGACCTCAAGTCACGCAGAGCTGCTGCTCTCTATGAGGCCGACAAGGATCTGCCCATACGCAAGTCTCACGAAAATGAGGCGGTCAAACGTGTGTATGACGAGTTCCTCGGCGAACCCGGCAGCCACAAGGCACATGAGGTGCTCCACACCTCCTATGTCGCAAGGCCGAAGTATAAATAAGCAGATTTAACATTAAGACTGTCCGCACGAATAGTTCGGGCAGTCTTTTATATCTCTCGGAGACAAAAGTAAAATGAACGATGAAATATTTATGAAAAAGGCCATCCGGCTGTCGAGACTTTCCGTGGAACACGGCAACGAGCCGTTCGGTGCGGTTCTGGTCAAGGACGGGGAGATAGTGTTCACCGGTGAAAACCGTATCTATACCGATCACAACCCGACATTTCATGGAGAGATGGGGCTCATTCGCGAGTTTTGCGAAAAGACGGCGATAACCGATTTACATGAGTATACGCTGTATTCAAGCTGTGAGCCGTGCTTTATGTGCAGCGGTGCTATGGTCTGGGTGAAGCTCGGACGGCTGGTCTATGCCGCAAGCAACGATGATTTGGAACAGCTGCTCGGAAACTCGGGTTGCAACTGCTCGAGAATGGTGTTTGAAAATTCCTTTTGGCAACCGCAGGTCACATCGGGTGTTCTGCGTGACGAAAGCCTCGAAGTGTTAAAGGACTATTTTAAAAATCACGCCAAAGGCTGATTGTATTGTCTAACACAAAATCCTTCGTATGTCACTCATACGAAGGATTTTGCGTTTATCTTTCAGTCCTTTATCTCCTCGAAAATTTCGGGGGATATTTTTTTGTCTTTGAAGTAATATTCGCGGTCGTGCTCGCCGATCTCTCTTGCCACACGGCAGGGATTGCCGTAGGCGATGACATTTGCGGGGATGTCCTTTGTCACGACACTGCCTGCGCCTATAACGGTGTTGTCGCCTATCGTCACTCCGGGCATTATCAACGCCCCTGCACCTATCCAACAGTTTTGGCCGATGTGTACTGGCATATTGTATTGATAAGCTTTTGCACGAAGCTCGGGCAAAATCGGATGACCTGCTGTGGCGACGGTGACATTCGGGCCTATCATAGTGTAAGAGCCGATATAAATGTGTGTGTCGTCAACGGCGGTGAAGTTGAAGTTTGTGTAAACTCCGTCGCCCAGATGCACGTGTGCTCCGCCCCAGTTTGCGTGAAACGGCGGCTCAATATAGCAGTTTTTGCCGACCTCGGCGAACATCTTTTTCATCAGCTCCTGCCGCTTTTCCTGTTCGAGCGGACGGGTGTTGTTGAAATCATAAAGCAACTCGAGCTTTTTGAGCTGCTCCGACATAATCGCCTCGTCACTCGGATAATACAGCTCGCCCGTGTGCATTCTGTCCTTCATACTCATTTTTGTTGCTCCTTTTTGCGGTAATTTCTGACTTGATTATACATTATACAATGAATTTTTTCCAGCACTTTTTATTATTTGTTGACTTTGAAGTGCCTAAATATTATACTTAAAATATAAACACCGCAGGAAGGGTGCAGAGAATGGATAAATTTACACCTAAAACGATAGACGAGCTCAATGCCGAATTTGAGGCAAAAATAGCGAAAAAGCAGGAAGAACAGCGTGCCACCGAGCTTGAAAAGCAGCGTGCCGCAGAACAGAGACGGGCAGTTGAGGAAGTCAGCTACAGAAGCGCACTTGACAACTCCGTTATCACTGCGAATGAATTTGAGTCGCATACCGCTTATTCCGGCAAGGATTTGCCGACGACTGCCGTGCCCGAGGAGACAAAGCAGGAGAACGAATACGGTGAGCCTGACCCTCACGGATATTTTGGTGCACCGATAGACAAGAGCCGTTCCCGTAAAACCCTTTCCGATGAAACGGTAGCAAAGGTCGAGCCGAAATTCGATTTCGAGCGTACTTCCGACTACTCTGGCGTAATGCTCCAAAACGGTTTCAGGAAAGAGAAGAAAAAACATAAGGGAGCAAAGGCTGTCTGTGCCGTGCTCATTTCGTTGATTCTCATTGTCTCGGCATTGACCGCAGTCGCCTGTGTGGCATCTGCGAACCCGGGCAGATTCGTTTTGGGCAGGAGCCTGCTTGTGTGCGAATACGGCGTGCCAGGCTCGAATATTTCGGAAGGCTCGCTCTGTGTTGTCAAACAGGCGAACGAGGCAAACCCCGGTGATGTTGCCGCATATAAAATCGGTGAATCGTATTCTTTCGGTTTCGGTGTATCATTGGGCGAGGGTACAGAGGTTTTTGCAATAGCAACTCACTGTGTCCCCCTGCTCGGCAAATATATTTTGAGTGTCACCGATATGTGGATAGTATATGCCTGCTGCGCCGCAGCGATGGTACTGCTTATTTTGATAATCCGCATCGCCGCATTCAGCTCAAATGAGCCGACAGTTACCGATGGAGTAAAGAGCAAGAAAAGCAAAAGATAAGCTGAATATAAAAGGCCGCCGAGTGCGGCTTTTTTATTTTGCGTGGGGTGTTGAAGTGGGATTATTTTTTTCTTCGCCCTTTTTCGCTCTTGACAAATCGGAGAAAAAATCATATAATCCATAGTGTCGTGGGGGCGTAGCTCAGCTGGGAGAGCGTACGGTTCGCATCCGTAAGGTCGAGAGTTCGATCCTCTTCGTCTCCACCAAAAGCACTTGCAGCAGCAAGTGCTTTTTTATTTAGTCCACCCATTCGGTATCGTCTGTGCACAGCTTCCGGCTGTGTCTTTTCGTTGCAATTTTGATGCACATCATGCGGCGATTGCAATTTCGTGTCGTCGGTAGTATAATGAAGCAAAATAAAACTGCGAGGTAACAAATATGAGAACAAGCAAGCTTTCAAGAGACGAAGCGTTTGAACTTTTGAAGAAGTATAACAGCGACCCGTTCCACATTCGCCATGCACTGACGGTTGAGGGCGTTATGCGCTGGTACGCCAACGAGCTTGGATACTCGGACGAGGAAGAGTATTGGGGTCAGGTGGGTCTGCTGCACGATATAGACTTCGAGCTTTATCCTGATGAGCATTGCAAAAAAGCCCCCGAACTTCTCGCAGGCGGCGGTGTCGGCGAGGATATGATATATTCCGTCTGCTCGCACGCTTACGGAATCTGTGCCGATGTTGAGCCTGTGCATGAGATGGAAAAGCTGCTCTTTGCCGCAGATGAGCTGACAGGTCTCATTTGGTCGGCGGCACTCATGCGTCCGTCAAAGAGCGTGTGTGACATGGAAGTGTCGAGCCTTAAAAAGAAATTCAAGGACAAGAAGTTTGCCGCAGGCTGTTCCCGTGATGTAATACGCACGGGCGCAGAGCGTCTCGGTTGGGAGCTTGAAAAACTCTTTGAGCAGACCATACTTGCCATGCGCTCATGCGAGAGTGACATAAACAGCTTTATGGATGAGTATAAATAATTTCACACAAAGCTTTATAAAACAGTCAAACCCGACTTGTGCTCGCTGTCGCAGGTCGGGTTTTCGTATAAACGGTATTTTTTACAGCTCCGCTTCGATTTTCTTCACCGCATCGGTAACTATCTGCTTTGGGTCGTTGCCGTAAATATCAAGTCCCTCGGCGGCGAAGAACTTGAACTCTTCTATGCCGAAAAATGAGCTCATAACTGTTTTGATATATTGGAATCCGTAGTTGAACTCGCCTATATATCCGCCGGCGGTGGTGACATATATCAGCTTCTTTGCCCTGCAATAGCTTATCGGTACACCGTCACTGCCGTAGAGGAAAGTCAGTCCGCCGACACACAGCGACTCAACATAAATTTTGAGCACGGACGGAAAGCAGTAGTCCCAATAAGGTGCGGCGATAACCACAGTGTCGCAGGCGGCAAACTGTTTCGCACAGTCATAAACGGGGTCGGAAAAGTCCTTTGTTTTGGCATCTGTACCCCTTTTCTCAAGACCTGCCGCATCGAGCGGCTTTTGACCGAGAGTAGTCAGGCGAAGCTCCTGCTTTTCGCCGTCCAATTTATCGAGCACCGCTTTTGCGAGCGTCATAGTGCGTGACTCGTCCTCGGGGCGCACGCACGCATTGACGAACAGTATTTTT
>CAZFZW010000097.1:0-5612 GCA_964523465.1 uncultured Clostridium sp.
TTTGCATCGTCACCGATGCCGCAAAGATTTACATCCCCATGGGCGATCTCGTTGACTTTGAAGCCGAGCGTGCAAGACTTAACAAGGAGCTTGCCTCTGCTCAAAAGCAGCTCGACGGAATAAATGTCAAGCTTTCAAACGAAAACTTCGTCTCCAAAGCACCGGCCGCTGTTGTCGAAGCACAGCGCGAGGCGGCAAGAAAGCTGAATGAGAAGATTTCGATGCTCAACGACAGCCTTGCAAAGCTCGCCAATGCGTAATTTTGCGTGATACTGCGTTGTGAGAACCGTGTGGATTCGGTCACATACAGGAGTATGCTCCCTCGTCGCAGAACCTCACACCTTGTCTCGCACAAAAGTATGTTTAACACCGTAGGGACAGGGATTGCCCCTGTCCACAAATATCGTATGTGTCGGCAGTCACAAAAAACAATTGGCGAAAGCCTCCTCTGAAAAGGGGAGGCAAATTTTTAGGGCGTTAAAAAGGCGTTTGTCAGTCTTGAAATGACCGCAATGGCGGAATTTTCTTCGAAAGGAGCGGCCGTATGACCTCTTTTGAAGCAATCGAATATATTCATTCCCGTCTGACTTTCGGCATAAATCCGGGCATGGAGCGAATCTCTGCATTGTGTTCGGCTCTCGGTGATCCGCAGGACGGACTTCGCTTTATCCATGTTGCAGGAACAAACGGTAAGGGCTCAACGAGCACAATGATAGCATCAATTCTCAGTGGTGCAGGACTTCGCACGGGACTTTTTACCTCGCCGTATGTTATCGATTTTCGTGAGCGAATGCAGATAGACGGCGAGATGATACCGCCGCAGGAGCTGGCCGAGGTAGTAGGCGAAGTGAAAACAGTCTGCGACAGGCTTGACGGCGAGGGGATTTCTCCCACCGAGTTTGAGACGCTCACTGCCGCCGCTTTTTTGTGGTTTAGTCGCCGCCGGTGTGATGTTGTCGTGCTCGAGGTCGGCCTCGGCGGATTGCTCGATTCAACCAATATCATAAAAACTCCGCTTGTGTCAGTCATAACCTCGATTTCAACAGACCACACCGCCGTTTTGGGCAATACACTTACCGAAATAGCCGAGCAAAAGTGCGGAATTATAAAGCCCGATGGCGTTACTGTTGCTTATCCCGAACAGGCCGCAGAGACTATGCGTGTGATAATCGACACCGCCAAGAGAGAGAACAACAAGCTTGTTGTGCCTGATTTGGATAACTGCCGAGTGATTCGTCAGGATATAACGGGCACTGATATATCGTTTGATTCACTGAATATTCACATTCCTTTTGCAGGCGAGCATATGATAAAAAATGCTGTTACCGCCGTCACGGCCGTTTGCGAGAGCGGATTAAATATCTCGGCCTGTGATATAGAACAGGGTGTTAAAACGGCCGTTATGCCTGCGAGAATGGAACTTATCGGCAGTGACATCATTCTTGACGGCGGACATAACGAGGGCTGTGCCGAGGCACTCAGAGCGTTTGAGAGCCGTTTTACTGTTGGCAGACGTGTTGGAGTGTGTGCGTTGATGGGGGATAAAGACTGCGATGCTTATCTTCGCATTGTTGCGCCGCTTTTTGAGAAAATGTATCTCACTGCACCCAACAACCCACGAAGCTTGTCACCCGAAAAATTGGCCGAACTTGCGTCGCATTATTGTGCCGATTGCACAGTGGTTTTGTCTCCCGTTGAGGCATGCCGATTGGCACTTGAGGATGTCAATCAAAACGGAGGCACATTGACCGTGTGCGGTTCGTTTTATCTCGCAGGAGAAGTTCGTGATTGGCTTTTGAAAAATAAAAACAGTTGACCGCCGTCTTTCGGCAAGATTTTCAGGCAGGATGGATTATCATCATTTCGATGATTGTCCGTCCTGCTTTTGCATTTAGTGGTAAAAAACGGACAAGCTATAAAAGAAGGAGGAAAAACAATGGGAGTTGAAATAGTTTCCAATCCGATTCGAGTCACCGCATTGCTTTCGGGAGAGATTGACCACCACACCGCCGCCGCATTGCGAGCAGAGATAGATACGCATACCGCCGCACAACAGCCTAAAGTTCTGAGACTCGACTTTTCGTCTGTCACTTTTATGGACAGCTCCGCAGTGGGACTTATCATGGGTCGTTACAGGCTCATACAAAGTTGGAACGGTAAGCTTGAAGTGACAAATCTTGATGAGCGCAGTTATAAGATGATGCGCCTTGCGGGTCTGCAATCACTTTGTACGCTCTCGAAAAAGACAAAAGAGGTGAATGAAAATGAATAAGAAAAAGCCTGTCAATCAAATGAGCCTCAAACTTGAAAGTCGTTCAGTCAATGAGAGCTTTGCCCGTGTTGCGGTCTCTGCGTTTGCCGCACAGCAGGATCCGACGGTCGAAGAAATTTCGGACATCAAAACAGCTGTTAGTGAGGCGGTGACAAACTGCATTGTTCATGCTTATCCCGAAAGTGTCGGAGAGATATACATATGGGTGGGACTTTTTGATAACGGACTTGTCAGAGTGCGTGTGCGTGACAGAGGCTGTGGTATAGCTGATGTCCGCCAGGCAATGGAACCGCTGTTTACCACCCTCGGGGGCGAGAGGGCAGGTCTCGGATTTGCCGTTATGGAGAGCTTTATGGACAAGGTGCGTGTGCGTTCCGTCCCCGGCAAGGGCACAAGTGTGAGTATGGATAAATATATCAAAGGACGCAGTGATGGACAGGACTGAACGCAATGAACTTGTTGAACAGAATATCGGGCTTGTTCACGCCTGTGCCAATAAATTCAGGGGCAAGGGTGCTGAATATGATGACCTTTTTCAGGCAGGATGCGTAGGCTTGATAAAAGCGGCGGAGAATTTCGATTCCGAGCGTGGCTTCTCGTTTTCAACCTATGCCGTGCCCGTTATTCTGGGCGAGATAAAGCGTATATTCCGTGACGGCGGCAGTGTCAAAGTCGGCAGGGCACTCAAGGAAAAGGCGAGAGCGGCAATGCGTGAGAAGGACGCGCTTGCCCTTGAACTAGGTTGCGAACCTACTGTAAGTCAGCTCGCCGAGCGTATAGGCAGCGATGTTGCACAGACGGCGCAACTTATAAATGCGGCAATGCCGGCAATGTCGCTGACGGCTTATAACGAGGAGGGCGAGACACAGATAGACCTGCCCGTGGAGTCTCCCGAAAACGCCGCCTCCGAGCTTATAGCATTGCGTGAGGTGATAGCACTGCTTGATGAGCGTGACAGGGAGATGATAAGCCTCAGATATTATTGCGGACTCACTCAAACCAAAACCGCACAGGCACTTGGAATGTCGCAGGTTCAGGTGTCACGCCGTGAAAAAGCTGTGCTCGCCCTGCTTCGCCGCAACCTTTCTGCGTGAGCACTTGACAATTCCCTTTGATGTGATAAACTTGTTTTGATGAATTTACACGGAGGGGCTTTTATGAGCAAGACCATTCCAAACGGCGTTTATCCCACTATGATAACCCCGTTTACAAAAGATAATAAAATAGACTACAACGCCGTCGAGGCGTTGATAAACTGGTATGCCGAAAAGGGCGTGGACGGAATCTTCGCAATCTGTCAGTCGAGCGAGATTTTCTTCCTCTCCTTTGAAGAACGCCTTGAACTTTTGCGTTTTGTTATGAAACATATCCCGAAAAATATCGCTATTGTCGCATCGGGTCATGTTGCGGATGACCTTGATACACAGATAGCCGAGGCTAAAGCCTTTGTGGATGAAGGCATTGATTCTTATGTGTTCATATCCAACCGTTTTGCCGCCGTAGATGAGGATGACAGTGTGTTCCTTAAAAATATTGACAGAGCCGTTGAGGCAATGGGCGATATGAATTTCGGAATATATGAGTGCCCCTATCCTTACAAGCGTGTTATGACTCCCGAGGTGCTCAAAAAGCTTGCCGAGTCGGGCAGATTCACTTTTCTGAAGGATACCTGCTGTGACCCTGCGATGATAAGTGACAAGCTCAAGGCAGTTGATGGCATGGGACTTAAAATTTTCAACGCAAATTCCGCAAGCCTGCTCGAAACTCTCAAAATGGGATGTGCGGGATTTTCCGGAGTTATGGCGAATTTTCATCCCGAGATATATTCGTGGCTTTGCAAAAACTTCGACAAAGAGCCTGAAAAAGCAGAGAGGGTGCAGGTGTTCCTCGGCTTTGCTTCACTTGCCGAGTGTCAGCTTTATCCCGTCAACGCAAAGTATTATCTCTCCCTTGAGGGTCTGCCAATGGAGTATTACAGCCGCTCAAAGGATGCCGCAGGCTTTACACTCAGCCGCCGTATGGAGATAGACCAGATGCGTGAGCTTACTGCACAATTCAAGGCGGATATGGGTATTAAGTGATGCCGAAATTCGACTTTTCTTATGAGCTTCATCGCTCAAACAGACGAACGCTCGGCGTGAAAATATCCGCCGATGCTGTGGTTGAGGTTCACGCCCCACGCCGAATGAGCATAAAAGAGATTGAGTCTTTCCTTTATGAAAAACGGGAATGGATAAGTGAAAATCTCGAGAAAATGACAAAGCGTAAAAACAGTTCCGAGAGCTTCGTCCCGGGAGAAAAATCGGGACTGCTTTTGCTCGGGCGTGAATATCCGCTAAAAACCGCCGACATAAAACGCCCGTGTTTTGACGGGACTGCGTTTTGCGTCCCCGATGATATGCCAAAAGCCGAACTTTCCGTCGCAATAAAAGAAGTGTACCGCTCTATTGCAAAAGAATATCTTGTAAACAGGACTTTTGAGTTGGCAGAATATTTTGGCGAGACGGTCAAAAGTGTCAGGATAAACTCGGCTCGCTCCCGATGGGGTTCATGCTCTTCTGTTGGCAATATAAATCTTTCGCTTTTCCTTGTCATGGCACCGAGCGATGCCGTGGATTACTGCATAATTCACGAGTTGTCACACTTAAAAAATATGAACCATTCGGCGAAAT
This sequence comes from uncultured Clostridium sp., assembly GCA_964523465.1. GTDB lineage: Bacteria > Bacillota > Clostridia > Oscillospirales > Acutalibacteraceae > CAG-177. The sequence continues at coordinate 4,945 of CAZFZW010000097.1, forward strand.
TCTGGTCGCTCGTGTCGGAGCGTTGTCCCGACTATGAAAATTGCCGTGCAAAGCTTAAACAGTTAAATCTTCGCCTTTTGAGCGAAAAATGGTAAAAAACAAGCCTTGAAGCGTTTGCCTCAAGGCTTGTTGATGTTTTATTCAGAATGTTATCTCAGCTGCCGCAGACGGATTTCCCGCAGCATCGTAGGCAACGATGCTGTAAACAGCACCGTTTTGAGCATCTGCAATTACAACGGAATTGTCCTGCCAGTATTCGCTTCTTGCGACGAACTCGCCGTCAACGCAAATTCTGTAATATGCAACTCCGAAGTTGTCGCTTGAGGACTGCCAGCGGAGCACTGTGTTGCCGTCACCGTCGGTTGAAAATTCAAGACCGCTCGGAACGGTGGGTGCTTCACTTTCGAGCACATGACCGTTTTCGAGGTAGTCAAGATATGTCTCATGGAACATTGGATTAGTGTATGTGGGGCTGTAATAGTGGTTGTAGGAGAATGTGATTATATTCTCCACATAGTGTGAGGCTATCTCCATCTGACGCACAAAGCGGTCGAGAGTAGCGGTGACATACTCTGTATTTTCCGTCGGATACGGAGTGATAATTCCGCTTGTAATGCTCTTTTCACTTGGACTTGTGAAGTTTTCACAGTTTGCCCAAAGGTGAATGT
>CAZFZW010000098.1:0-5559 GCA_964523465.1 uncultured Clostridium sp.
TGCCCATGTGAACTGAATGAGATAAAACAGGAATTTTTTCATTATTATCGCTCCTCAGACGGCGAGCACTTTTCGTGTACCCGTCTATATTTTTAAGCCCGGCGGAACAGTTACTCCGCCTGTTTTATATTATAGCACACCAAAGGGCGTGTGTAAAACATTTTTACCACTCATCGTTTTCGTCGGCGAGCACGGCATATGCACAGCGCACTCCGTCAACTCCGGCAGACACTATGCCACCTGCATAGCCCGCACCCTCTCCGCAGGGATAAAGGCCACGGATATTCGATTGATATATCTCATCTCTGAGTATACGAACAGGTGAAGATGAGCGTGTCTCGGGGGCGGTGAAAACCGCCTCGGGCATCGCAAAGCCCTTGAGCATTCTGTCCATCTTCAGCAGTGCATCGGCGTAGGTGTCCGTCACCTTTTTGGGCAGTATCTTCCTCAAATCGCCCATCACAACGCCTGTGGGACAGCTCGGGCGAACTGCTCCGAGGCGTGTTGACGGTCTGTCTGCAAGAAAATCTCCGACAAGCTGAGCGGGTGCGGTATAATCACTGCCGCCTGCCAAAAATGCGGCGTGCTCGATTTTTCGCTGCATATCGATACCCGCGAGCGGATGATCGCTGCCGAAATTTTCAGGCTCTATGCCCACAAGCAGAGCACTGTTGGAATTTTCCGCATCTCTGCCGTATTCGCTCATGCCGTTGACGACTATGCCGCCCTCTTCACTTGCCGCATTGACTACCGTGCCGCCCGGGCACATACAAAATGTATATGCACCTCTGCCGTGCTCGGGATGACAGGCAAGCTTATAATCAGCCGCACCGAGAGCCGGATGTCCTGCAAAGCTGCCGTACTGTGCCTTGTCTATAAACTCACGGGGATGCTCGATTCTTGCGCCGACCGAAAACGGTTTTTGCATCATCTTGACCCCACGGGCGTAGAGGGTTCTTACCGTATCCCTCGCAGAGTGTCCTGTGCAGAGAATCACGGTGTCTGTTTCGACATCCTCTTCGTGTCCGTCGTGTTCAATTTTTACACCGTGGATATAACCGTTGGCAACGATTATATCACTCATCTTGCAGTTAAATCTTATCTCGCCGCCGAGAGAAATTATCTCCTTGCGAATATTTCGCACCACATCCGCAAGGCGGTCTGTACCGATGTGCGGCTTTGCCGACCAGCGTATTTCCTCGGGTGCTCCGTGGTTTGCAAGCTCTTCTATCACGAAACGGCACAACGGGTCTTTTATGCCCGTAGTGAGCTTGCCGTCCGAGAATGTGCCTGCGCCGCCCTCACCGAACTGCACATTGGAATCGGGATTGAGTCGGCGGTCACGCCAGAAAGTCTCAACATCCCTCTGCCTATCCTCTATATGCGAACCACGCTCCAAAATCAGCGGCTTAAAGCCTGCACGGGCAAGTGCAAGACCCGAGAACATACCGGCAGGGCCGAAACCGACGATAACGGGACGAAGGTCACTTTTACGATTTATAACAGGCGGAGCAAAGGTAACTTCCTTTACACTTTCAACGCCCGAACCGCATTTTCTGAGCACCGCATTTTCGTCGCCGTCAATATCCACCTCTACATTGTAGACGAAAAAGATGTTATCCTTTTTGCGTGAATCGACCGCTTTTTTGGTCACCCTGAGTGTGCGTATTCTGTTTTCATCGAGGCGAAGAGCCTTGCCTGCCGCTCGTCTGAGGTCATTTTCATCCGCAGTCAGCGGAAGTTTTATCTGGTTTATTTTAAGCATGATTTTTCTCCGTTATCTTAATCTTGACTTGTTCGCCGCACTCTCACCTGCACACAGACCCGATGCCCACGCCCATTGCAGGTTAAATCCGCCGCAACCGCCGTCCACATCGAGTATCTCGCCTGCACAGAAAAGACTTTCGACTATCTTAGACTCAAGCGTTTCGCAATCAAATTCATCCACCCTCACGCCGCCCCGTGTGACCTGTGCATTTTCAAAGCCCTTTGAGCCGTCGAGTGTCACAGTAAAATTCTTTATCTTATCGGCAAGCTCTCCGAGCCGCTTTCGGTTCAACGACTTTATATCCGTCTCAGACGGTATATTAACTCTTTTGAGCACTGCCACACCTACCGCTTTGGGGAGCAGTCCGACAAGTGCATTTTCGCACGCTCCGCTGAGAGATGACAAAAATTCTTCGGTCTCTCCCTCACTCATCGAGGGCAGCAAATCTATCTGTGCAATCACAGCCGACCCGCTCGCCTTTCTTGCCACATCCGCACTTATTTCCATCGCCGCTATGCCCGACAGGCCGTAATCCGTGAAAAGCAGTTCGCCCCTTGAAGTGCGTCCTGCCGCACGGATGAGTGCATCGTGGACACGCACGCCCTTGAGACTACGCAGTGATTTATCCGGCGAAGTGAGCTGAACCAGTGACGGATAAAGTTTGGTGACACTGTGGCCGAGCGAACGCATAAGCTCGAATCCGCTTCCGTCCGTTCCCTGCGAGGGCGAGGCGCAACCGCCTGCCGCAAGAATCACCATTCTCGCAGAGTGTTCCGAATTTATTATAAAATCTCTTTTGACCTTTTCTATCTTTACACATTTTTCTTCGCAAATACACTCAACACCCAACCGATGCGCTTCAAAACGCAGGCAGTCGAGCACACTTGAGGCGGTGTTGCTCATAGGGTACACCCTGCCGCAGTTGTCGCTGTAAGTCAGCAGTCCGATGCTCTTGAAAAAGTCAATAACCGTCTGCTCGGAATATCGTTCAAACACACGAGCGGCAAAGTCGGAATTTGTGTAGCTGTGCTCGTGTGCATTGAGATTTGTGAGATTGCATCTGCCGTTGCCGGTGGCGAGTATCTTCTTGCCCACTCTCGGCAATCTTTCGAGCACGCCCACTCTGAGCCACGGTGCTTGTGATTTGGCCTTTATCGCCGCCGCAAGTCCCGACGCTCCTGCTCCTATTATCAAAATGTCAAACCTGTTTTTCATAATTCTTCCTTTTTCTTTTATATAAGCAGAGCCAACCGATAGACGGCAAAGCTCACAATCCATGCAATGATAAATTCAAAAACGAGTATCTTAGCGGTCGTGAGCACTCCGTTTTCACGCACAAGTGCAGTCACCGCCGCAACACACGGCATACTCAAAAGCGAAAAGCTCATAAACGAGCACGCCGCTGCCGTGGATATAAGCGAAGATAAATTCCGACCCCCTGCAAGTATTCCGAGAGTGCTAACCGTAGTCTCCCTTGCAACAAGTCCGCTCAAAACAGCTACAGAGCAACGCCAATCGCCAAAGCCAAGCGGCTCAAAGATAAAAGAGACTGCATTGCCCAATCTTCCGAGCAAACTGAACTCGGGCGTTGCCGCACGGTGCAGTTGTGAGTCAAAATATCCGAGTGCCCATATAACAACGCTCGCAGGGAGCAAAACCGCTCCGGCTTTTTTCAAAAAATCACGCAGCTTTAGAGCCACATATTTAGCCGTCGAACGCAAAGACGGTCTGCGATAATTCGGCAGTTCGAGAATAAACGGCGGTTCTTCACCGTGAACGAGAATTTTTTTGAGCATAGCTGAACTAAAGCAGGCACAGACGATTCCGAGAGAGTAAATACCGACAACCGCTATCCAGCGAAATCTCGGAAAGAACTCGGAAATAAGCATGGCATACACGGGCATTTTCGCACTGCAAGACATAAACGGTATCATCGCCGTGCAGAACAGTTTTTCTCGTCCGGAGCTTAATGTCCTTGTGCTCATCAGTGCAGGCACGGAACAGCCAAACCCCATAAACAGTGGCACGAACGACTTGCCGCCGAGACCTATGGCTCTTAGCGGTCGGTCTGCAATGAACGCACCCCTCGCCATATATCCGCAGTCCTCGAGAAGCCCTATAAAAAAGAACAGCAAGGTTATCTGCGGCAAAAACGAACACACCGAGCCGAGGCCTTTGAGCACTCCGTCACACACGAGGCTCACCGCCCAGTCGGATGCACCGAAAGTTCGTAGAATATCAACCGAAAAATTTGCAAGTGCACCGTTTATAAACGAATCGGCAAGTTCTCCCAGACGAGTGCCGAGCGAGCCAAATGTCAGGTAAAACACAGCCAGAACCGCTAAAACAAACACGGGAACGGCGGAATATTTGCCGAGCAAAACCCTGTCGGCAACAGAAGAAATATCGCTCTCATCCTTTCCTCTGTTCAATGTTTGAGCGGCAGATTTATCGGCAAAGGCATATATATCGGAAACTGTCAGCAGCTCACGGTCACAATCTCTTTCGGCAAAGGTTATAAACGACTGTGCAAGTTCGGCCGTGCCGCTGTCAATAAAAGAAATCTCGTCAGCACGCACATCGCCGCGAAGCAGACGAAATGCCGTGAAACTTGCTGAAACGCCGACCCTCTCGCAGTCGGTTGAAATCAGGCGGGTGACATTCAAAAAGCAATCCGACATTCTGTCAAAAAAGCGTTCGGGATGAGATGGCACAAAACCTTTTTTAAGCACAATTGAGCAGGTTGAGATAAGATCATCTATCCCTCTGCCGTCTGCGGCGCTCAGCGAAAGTACAGGGATTCCGAGCAGGTCGGAAAGTCTGCCGCAGTCGATACTACCGCCCCGCTGTTCAAGCACATCTGCCATATTGACCGCCGCCACTGTCGGTATGCCGAGCAGAATCAGCTGAACGGTCAGATAAAGACTTCTCTCCAGGCAGAACGGGTCTATGATGTTTATTATCAGTTCGGGGTGCTCCTCGGTCAAAAAGCCGAGTGCCGCTCCCTCCTCATCAGAAAGAGTTCTGAGCGAATATATTCCGGGCAAATCGACAAGTACAGCATCAGGCATAAGCGGCACTTTGCCCTCACGCCGCTCCACCGTCACGCCGGGCCAATTGCCCACACGACAATCAGAGCCTGTCAGGAGATTAAAAAGCGTAGTCTTGCCGCAATTCGGGTTACCTGCGAGCGCAATGCGTGTCATAGCTCACGCCGGAGCACTACAAGCTGTGCCTGTTCCTTTCTCAGGCTCACATCGGTGTGTCGTATACTCACAATCACTGGATCGCCAAACGGCGAGACCTCTTTCATTTTGAGCACCGCACCGGGCACAAGGCCCATATCCATAAGGCGACTGCGCTGTACCGTACACGAACCTACGGACACCACAACACCCGATTCGCCGGGCAAAAGCATATCGGCAGTGAGCATATCATTCTCCCTCTCGCCATACAGACGATAAAATTATATTACCACAGAGCTTAGATGTCAATAAGAAGGCCGGCATAGAAATAAGATTGACTTCTCGGCTCACAAGTGGTATTATTAGGCTGAAATAAAATGGAATCGACACATCTCCGCTTTTTTGCGGACGGTCTTTGCAGAGGCCGTGTCATTGTAGAAGTTGACTTAAATATAACAACTTTTTCAGGGAGTGAATTTGTTTGAAGGGTATTATTCTTGCCGGCGGATCCGGCACAAGGCTTTATCCTCTGACTATGGTAACGAGCAAGCAGCTCCTGCCCGTGTATGACAAACCGATGATTTACTATCCGCTGTCAACACTCAT
>CAZFZW010000099.1:0-4061 GCA_964523465.1 uncultured Clostridium sp.
CCATTTCTTTAACGCCCACAAGCGTTGCGGCGGCAGCTTTTGTACCGTGCTCATCAACCTCAATGAAAGTCTTGTGGATAACCGTATCGATATACGGATTATCGCCTTTTTGAAGCAGGGATGAAAAATCGGCTCTTTGCGGGTCAAAGGCCGCCTTGATACCCATTTTTTCAAGCGACGCAATAAGCTCGGTGCTATATTCGCACTTGAACTTCGGCATTGTTACAGAAACTTCAACACAGTCCGAAACGCAGCTTGTCAAAGCCGCAAAGCTTTCTCCGTCCAGCGACTTTATAAAGTCGTCTATATCCGTCCCCTCTTTCGGCAGTATGGCGGCAAAGGCAAAGCGTCCGCCCTTATACGGCTTGACAAAGCTTGTTGCATGGTCGCTCTCGTGATAAATATGCTCGGTTGAGTGCATATACTCTGCCTTGACAGGTTCGTTTGAATATGTCATAAAACTGTCGCTTGATATGTCATATTTAGTATACGGCGTCTCCCACTTCGCATCAAATGCGATGGCGTTAATCAAAAGCATCGTCATCTGTGCTATATCGGCAGGGCTGTTTATAATCTCGGGTATCATACCGCCCGTATTCTTCTTGACCCAGCCGTTGACGCTCTCATATGTCGCTCTGTCTGAAAAGGACGCTGAGAAAACATCGGCAAAATAATAATCCGCAACTGTTTTGAGAAAATCGGGATTTGCGCTGACGCCCTCGTTGAGCCAGAGGGAATTTGCGGCACTCACCTCTTTGCCCTCTCCGAGGAGGGCGTAATAGCCTTTGATATAAGCGTTGAGGGCATCACGGTCGATACCGCCGAGTGCTTTTTCAAGCTCGGTAAGCGTCTCTCCCTCTGCACCGTTTTGGGTCATGGCGAGTGCCGAGATAACCGACAGCGGTGACACCAGCGTGCTATGACCGTTTTTATATTCGTTTTTTAAAAGTTCGACTGCAAACTCCGTTGATGAGGCGGTAAATTTTTCATCGGGGGATTTTGACTGCCCACTGCCGCTCGATACATTTGCCATAAGGTCAGCTACATTTTTGCTCTTTATCCCCTTCGAGTAGAGCTTACCGCAGCCCGAAAGCACGGCGGTGCCCGTCATCAAAAGTGCAAGGCTCACGGAAAGTGATATAAACCTCTTGAATTTCACAAAAATCACCCCTTGTCAAAAATTAGTATGCACGCCGATGAATATCGGCAATTTTGTCTGCATATCGATTATCGCATATACAAACGGTCTTGTCAAGCGTACCTCTTTCGGCTCTTCTGTTGGCATGGCACTGCTCGCATCCATTATGACCGCCGTAATAGCCGCTGCCTTTGTACCTTCCTCGCCAACTTCAATAAATGTCTTGTGGACTATATTGCTGACATATATATTGCCCAGCTGCGACTGACCGAGGGACGAAAAATCCGCTTTTTTCTCATTGAACGCCGTCTCCATACCCATATTCTCAAGCGTGTTCACAAGTGAAGCGTTATATTCACATTTAAACTTTGGCATTTGAGTGTTGACCGAAATCTTCCTGCGAGAGCTTATCGCCTGCAAAAAATCCGTGCCGCTAAGTGAAGATATATAACCGTCCACACTCACTCCATTGTTCGGTAGCAATGCGACAAAGGCAAGGTTGCTGTCCTGATAATGCTTGATAAATCCCGTTGCATTTTCAGTCTCTATATACTCGCTTTCGCTCGAATACATATATTCAACTTTTTTCTTTTCACCCTCGAAATTGGTAAAATAGCCATCTTTAACACAGTTTTCCGTATAAGGTTCTCTCCACTTCGCATCGAGGCTCAGGGCATTCATAATTATCATAACCGTTGAGGGGTCGATAGAATCCGCAAGCTTTTCTATCTTGCCGTCGGTATGTTCCTTCACCCAACTGTTTATACTGTCAATCGCCTTTTGTCCGCTAAAGTCCGCTTTATATGCCTGTGCCGAATAAAAATCGGCGGTTTTCTGCAAAAATTCGCTGTCAACCGTGATGTCGCCATTGTCCGAAAACCAGACGGAATCGGCACATTTCAATTCGCCGTCGGCGGTGATGAGAGAAATATACGCCGCCATATAGGCGTTTAATGTATCGCGGTCGATACCGCCAAGCAACTCCTGCATTTCCGAGAGAGTCTCACCCTCTGCACCGTTTTGGGCCATAGCAAGCGCAACGAGCACAGACAGCGGAGAAACCAGCATCTGCTTGCCGCTCTTATACTCGGTTTTAAAAAACTCAAAGGCGAAAGCTGCGACTGCGTTTTCAAAGCGGCTATCCGGCTGCTTTGAGTTGTGTTCACCCTTTGAGATGCTGTTCATCAGATTTTGCGTATCTCTGCCCGTATTTACATTCTTCGCCGCAGCAAGAGTGGTTCCGGACGTATCATCACGGCTTAATTTGCAGCCTGCTAAAGTACAGGCGACAGCTATCACAAGTATCATCGCAATTATTCGTCTGAGTTTCATTTTCGTCCTCCTTACTGAATTTCGAGATTCACTTTATCGATTTTTACACTGTTGACAATTAGCGCCATACGATATTCTTCGCCTGTCTCGAGGGCAGAACTCGAGAGGCTGAGCGTGAAAATTCCGTTTGAAAGCACGCAGGAGTTTATGACATATTTGCCGTCGGTAATAACAACGACAATTAAAAAGCGGGAAAAGAAATCATTTTCCGATGACACTTCGTAGTTTAAAAAAGTCTTGAAGTCGCTGTTTAAACCCTGCTCGGCATTTAAATAGTCGCAAAGCTCCTGTTCGTTTTTTATAACCACAGCACTCGGATAAGTCTTTGACTGCGACACATTTGAACTTTTGAAGCTTCTGAAGCTTTCTATAAGCGAAGTTCCCTGCGTTGCCCCTGCCTGCATTTCTGCCGAATCGCTCGAGGTCACTGCGGCATCACCTACCATAGCGTCAACACCATCATATTCATCTAATCCGCTCGGCGAAGAAGTAATGTTCTCATACATTCCGTTCTCACCCTTGGGGTTTTCCGTTTCTTTTTCAAAAAATGAAAACGGATAGCGAATCAACACAACCGCAGTCAACACCACGGCAAGACAGCAGACCGCCGAAAGAGTCGCCCTACGCCTTTTTATCCGTCTTTTTTCAATATCCGCACGGCGGTAAACTTCGCTTTTGAACTCTTCACTGCTCTTCATAGCAAAAGCCCTCCTTTTCAAGTTCGGCTTTCAACGCCTGTTTTGCCCTGTAAGTGAGATTGGCGAGCTGTTTTTTGCTCTTGCCCATTATTTTTGCCACGCTGTTACTGTCCTCCTGCTCGAAATACACGAGATACAGCACCGTCCTGTAATCGGGTACAAGGCGTTCCATACACTCACGCACGACCTTTGCATCCTCTCGGCGATAAAACTCATCTATTGCACTTTCGTCTATTCCCTCGTCAGTTTCGGTGGACACAGGATGTTTTCTTCGCAGATAATCAACCGCCTTGTGGCGTGCAATTGAATATATATAGGTTTTAAACGAGCTTTTAAAGCGAAAACGCCGAGGATGCACTAAAATTTCGACAAAGGTATCCATGGCTATGTCCTGTGCCTCTTCATAAGAGCCGACATAACCTTTTATGAAATATGTAAGTCTGTCCCGATAAGCATCCATCAGCTCATCGAACGCACCTTTGTCTCCCTCGAGAAAGCGGATATAGCTGTTCTCCCCTGTGTCCATAGGATCAATCCTTTCAGGGCGGTGCCCCGCCCTTTCATCTATATAGTCGTACAAAAGGCGTTATTATCTCAGCTAAAAATAAAAAAACGCAGAGAGCACCCACGTGTTCCCTGCGTTTGATTCAGTTTATCCCGGGAGCTATGAAGCCCTCTCCGAGTATTTCACCTGCATCGGTGATAATTATAAAAGTATCCGTGTCAACGTGTCGGATGATCTTCGTCAGCTGTTGAACCTCTCGTTTCTTGACAGCACAGATAACCATATTCTTTTCTTCGCCTGTATAACCGCCCTTGACAGGGAGTATGCTCACGCCTCTGCCCATCTGAGAGGTTATGGCATCGGCAATCTCCTGTGCGTGTTCGGTGAC
>CAZFZW010000099.1:4161-5547 GCA_964523465.1 uncultured Clostridium sp.
TCCACAGAATATTGCCGCCAAAATCTGATTGCCGGTATAGGTCGGCAGGAAGTTTGCAAACACATCCAGAATAACGGACAAAATAACCGTGACCCAACCGGTCTTGGCAACAAAACGCCATCCGATAAAGATAAATCCCAAAACGAACAGCGGAATGTTGAGCAGCAGGTTGGCCGTTCCGAGCGGAATGAATTCAAAAAGATGATTGACTATTATCGCAAGGCCCGTCGTTCCTGCCTGAGAAATATGATTGGGCAAAGCGAAAGCGGTGACACCTATTGCATAAAGTGCACAGCCAACCACCCAGCAGATATTATCAATCACCACGCCGGCTATCTTCTGCCCTGTTGTCTTTGGGGCATCGGAATATCTGCGTTCGAGCCTTTTTCGGCGGCGTTCATATGGGGTCAAATTCTCTTTGGCTTTATCCTTTCTGCTCATTCAGTCACCTCATAAGCCATTTCGGCGTTGGTAATATGTTCAAAAAGCTGTGCTATTCTGTCATCCTCACCCGAGAGATAGAGCCAGCCGAAAAGTGCTTCAAGTCCTGTTGCACTGTGATATTCGGCAGAGCTTGCGTTCTTGGGGATTCTGCCCGTGTGGGCATTTCTGCCACGCTTAAAAATCTCCGTCTCGTGCTCGGTCAAAATCGGTGCTATCGCCTGAGCCGCACGAGCCTGTGCCCCTGCACAGACACGCTTTGCCGCCAACGGGTGCAGTTTACGCACGGGGCGATTTGCCTCAAGAACAAGATTGCCTCGCACAAGCAGGTCAAACACTGTGTCACCGACGAAAGCCAGCGTCAACGGACTGAGCAGGTTGGGGTCGGTATTTTTAAGCTCTTCACTTATTCCTATCAAATCAAAGCCTCCGTTTAAGGCATATAGTCAAACTCGAAGTCGTAAATCTCAACCGTGTCGCCCTGCTGTATCCCCATGTTTTCAAGCTCGGCGATTATGCCGCTTGAGTGGAGCACACGCTGGAAATACTGAAGCGACTCATAGTCATCCATATCCGTGCGCTGCAGAATTTTGAGCAGCCATGCAGCCTCGACAACGAATATGCCGTCCTCTTCACGCACGGTGAAGCCTGTGTCCTTCTGCTTTTCGAACAATTCAACGGGAATTGCCTCGGACTCATAGCGTTTTATCGGCGGCAGAGTTTTGAGCCGCTTTGCCACTGCGTTTATGACCTCGGCAGTGCCTTCCTGAATCGGAGCACACATGGTGTAAAACTCATAGCCTCTTGAAGTGAAATACTCACGAAGCTCCTCAAGCTTTGCATCATCCGCCATATCTATTTTGTTTGCCGCAACTATCTGCGGAAGCTTGGAAAGCTCGGGGTCGAACTTTTCAAGCTCGGCATTTATCTTTTCAAAATCCTCTA
>CAZFZW010000100.1:0-5530 GCA_964523465.1 uncultured Clostridium sp.
TAATAGTATATCCCGAATGTGATTTTTTTGCAAGACGATTCGACCGATTCAAGAAGATTCGACCGATTCAAGAATATGAACAATCCGAAAATTTTATCACGATTTCGGATTTTTTTCTTTTTTGTGTGGATTTTCCCTCAAAGCTGTGCTACACTATGTAAATGGATTTGTAAATAAACGTCGTTATGACGACTGAAAGGAGCATATGTCGTGACAGTCAAAGATAAAATTCAGCGTGCTGCCGCAGGCGCAGTTCTGTCCAAGGTGCTCAAATATGTCAAAAAAGACCCCGACACCAATCTTATAAAGCTCATCGACTTCGGCGAGATGTTCGTCAAAAACATATTCCCTCAAAAGAACTTCGAGGCTCTTCGCAAGGGAGCTGTTGACCATGACAACGTCTGGCGTCAACTGACACTCAATATGCTCGACGAAGTGGACAACGATGTTATCCTGAAAATGATGCTTGCCCTCGGTCTGGGTGCAGGCGTAAACGGCACAAAAGCAGTGCGCTCCAACAGAGAGAAGTATCACTGCAACATTCCGTGGGTCATTCTGCTCGACCCCACAAGCGCCTGCAACCGCAAGTGCAAGGGCTGCTGGAGTGCCGAATACGGCCACAAGCAGAGCCTGAGCTTTGACGAGTTGAATGACATAGTAAATCAGGGTGTTGCCATGGGCACACATTTTTATATGTTCACAGGCGGCGAGCCGCTGCTGAGAAAGAACGATATTATCAAGCTCTGTGAGCTTCATCCCGACTGTGCGTTCCTCTCATACACAAACGCAGACCTCGTCGATGAGGCTTTCTGTGAGGAAATGAAGCGTGTGGGCAATATTTCCCTCGCCATCAGCATTGAGGGCGACAAGGAGAGCAACGACTTCAGGCGTGGTGAAAACAGCTACGACCATGTTATGCAGGCAATGGATCTCTTGAAGAGCAAGGGTTGCCTGTTCGGTATCTCGGTATGCTACACCCGTGCCAACATTGACTCTGTCACTTCCGACGAGTTTGTTGACCTGATGATAGAAAAGGGCGTTAAGTTTGCCTGGTACTTCAACTATATGCCCGTAGGCTCCGGTGCTGTGGAGGAGCTCATCCCCACCCCCGAGCAGCGTACACATATGTACCGCTGGCTTCGCAAAATGCGTAATTCAAAGACAGGCAAGCCGATGTTTGTCATCGACTTCCAGAACGATGCGGAATATGTCGGCGGATGTATTGCCGGCGGCAGAAACTACTTCCACATAAACTCCGCAGGTGACATTGAGCCTTGCGTATTCATTCACTATTCCGATTCAAACATCCGTGAGCAGACACTCATTGAGGCTCTCAAGCGTCCGCTGTTCCAGGCGTATTGGCACGGTCAGCCGTTCAACGACAACCACCTGCGTCCCTGCCCGATGCTCGAGAATCCGCAGTGTCTGAGAAAGATAATCAAGCAGACCGGCGCAAAATCTACCGACCTGCTCGCTCCCGAGGATGTTGAAACACTCTGCTCACGCTGTGATAAATTCGCCGCCGAATGGGCACCTGTGGCACAGGAGCTGTGGGATTCCACCAAACATCCCACTCCCAAAACCCAGTACTACAGAGATACCCCCAAGGGTAAAGCAGAGTTAAGCAAAGCCGACTGATAAAACTGAATATCAGGGGTGCTGATCGTAGATCGGCTGAGATGATACCCTCAAAACCTGATCCGGATAATGCCGGCGTAGGAAGATAATAGACAGCTTTGCTGTGTATTATAAATTTAAAGACGCCTGTGCATATTGCATAGGCGTTTATTTTTTGGAGGAATTGCCAATGTCAAGAAGAAACAACACAAAAATCGTGGTCGAATGTGCGCTCATGATAGCGATAGCCACGGTGCTCAACCTCATTTGCAGCTTCATTCCGTTTTTGAACCTGCCCTTTGGCGGAGGATTCACGATTTGCAGTATGCTGCCCATCGTCCTCGCTGCTTACCGTAATGGCACAAAATGGGGACTTGTAACAGGCTTCATTTATGCTGTGCTCCAGATGCTGCTGGGATTTCGCACCGTCTCGGCATTCTTTATGCCCAGTTCCGACAGCTATATGGTGCTGTGGAAAGCCATACTTGTCTGCGTCATCGACTACATAATCGCCTACACAGTGCTCGGCCTCGGCGGAATTTTCAGAAACAGGATAAAGAATCCGTCCGCATCTCTCTGCGTCGGCTCAATCGTCGCCCTCTCCCTGCGCTACCTTGCCCACATCGTCTCGGGCTATCTCTTCTTCGGCACATGGGCTGAGTGGTTCTTCTCGCAGGAGGGCTTTACTCTCGGTGCAAAGGTGCTTGAGCACTTCAGCGGTTCGGGACTCGCTCTCATCTACTCAATAACCTATAACGGTCTGTTTATGATTCCCGAGATAATCATCACTGCCATAGTTGCCCTTGTTATCGGCAAGATTCCGCAGATAGCAGGCAAAAAGAACGCTTAAACATTCCGATAAATCAGTCCACCCGGGCGCAGGACAAACCTGTGCTCGGGTGGATTTTTCAGTTTCTTATTTTTCGGTACTTCGTGTACCTTGAAAATTAAACAGCGGTTTTATATTTTTCTCACTCTTACAACACCGCTCACTGCGGCTATTGCCACCTCATCTACAGCGGCAGCGGTATCGCATACGAGATAGCCGATACCCTTTTTCGCCGCACTGTTGAGCGACACTATCGAACCGCCTATGGCCGCCGTTATCGAGTCACGCACACCGCCTTCATCCTTGTAAATAACACAAACACGGTTTTCAAACTCGGGAGCAGGAGTGAGATTCGGCAAGTTGACTGAGTTTTTGACCTCGCCACGCTCAATATATCCTATAAGCTCCTGTGCCGCCATGACTGCACAGTTATCCTCGCTCTCGGGGGTGGATGCGCCCAGGTGCGGAATTGCCACCACTCCGGGCACGCCTATCTGTACATCGGTCGGGAAGTCGGTCACATATGCCGCAACCTTTCCGCTTTCAAGTGCCGCTAAGAGGGCATCGGAATCAACAAGCTCCGCACGGGCGAAGTTGAGTATTCTCACGCCGTCTTTCATCTCGGCTATGGTCTGAGCGTTGACTGTATTTTTCGTGCTGTCGTTGCAGGGAATATGCAAACTTAGATAGTCCGCACAGGCAAAGACCGCCGAAAGATCACCCGTCACCTCAATGCCGGGTTTGACATCACGCTTTACTCCCCTGTCATAGCTGTGGTCAAAGCAGACAACACGCATACCCAGGTCGTATGCCGCATTGGCGACAAGCAGTCCTATTGCACCGACACCGACAACACCCATGGTCTTGCCCTTTATTTCGGGGCCTGCAAATGCACTCTTGCCCTTTTCGACAAGCTTTGAGACATTCTCGCCCTCTCCCTTGAGAGTCTTGCACCAGTCGATTGCATCGGTTATCTTTCGGGAGGCAAGCAGTGCCGCACACAGCACAAGCTCCTTTACCGCATTGGCGTTTGCACCCGGAGTATTGAACACGGCAACGCCCGACTCGGTGCATCTGTCAATCGGAATATTGTTCACTCCCGCACCGGCACGGGCAATTGCAAGCAGGGATGAACCCAACTCGGTCTCATGCATGGAGGCCGAACGCACCATGACTGCAACAGGGTCGTTTGCACTGTCTGAGCAGACATATCTTCGGCTATCAAAGCAATCCGTTCCGCACTTGGCTATTTTGTTAAGAGTTAATATCTCAGTCACGGTTACCCCTCCTCAGTTGTTCTTCTCAAATTCCTTCATGAACTCGACAAGCTGCTCAACGCCCTCAACAGGCATTGCATTATATATGGAAGCACGCATACCACCGACCGAGCGGTGTCCCTTGAGGTTGACAAAGCCTGCCTGTGCCGCCTCGGCAACAAACTTTTTGTTAAGTTCCTCACTCTCGGTGACAAAGGTGACATTCATCAGCGAACGGTCGCACGGTCTGACGGGGTTCGAGAACATCTTGCTCGAATCGATGAAATCATAGAGTATCTTGGCTTTTGCCTCGTTTCTCCTCTTCATCTCCTCAAGTCCGCCGAGCTTTTCAATCCACTCGAGCACGAGCTTGCACATATAAATAGACCAACAGGGAGGTGTGTTATACATCGAGTCGTTGTCCGCCATATTTTTATAATCAAGCATTGCGGGAGTTATATCTCTCGCCTTGCCTATGAGGTCATCACGGACTATAACTATAGTAAGACCTGCCGGAGCAACATTTTTCTGTGCGCCGCCGTACACTATGCCGAACTTTGAGACATCAAGAGGCTCGGAGAGGAAGCACGATGAAACATCTGCTACCAACGGCACATCACCTGTGTCGGGAATATAGGGGAACTTTGTGCCGTAGATCGTGTTGTTAAGGCAGATATAGGCATAGTCGGCCTCGGGGTCAAAATCGTCTCTTGTGACCTCCGGAATATAAGAGAAGGTTGCATCCTTTGATGAGGCGACCGCTCTTACCTCGCCATACTTCTGCGCCTCTTTATATGCCTTGGTCGAGAACTGACCCGTGAGCATATAATCAGCCTTGCCGCTGCCGTTCAAAAGGTTCAACGGAATTGCCGCAAACTGAGTGGATGCGCCGCCCTGGAGGAAGAGAATCCTGTAATTATCGGGCACTCCGAGAACACTTCTGAAAAGGCTCTCGGTCTGCGCCATTATCTCTTCAAACACCTTGGAGCGGTGCGACATCTCCATAACGGACTGACCGCTGCCGTGATAATCGAGCATCTCGGCCGCCGCACGGTTGAGAACGCTCTCGGGCAGCATGGAAGGGCCTGCTGAAAAATTGAATACTCTTGACATGGTGGTTACCTCCTTTATTTATGTGCCGACTCTCTGCGGCACTAAAGCCCTGTGGCTTATACATTATATATATTATATAGCACCGAAAAAAGATAAGTCAATAAAATCAACTTGAAAAAAGAATATATGAGCTGTATAATGGGACAGGACATAAAATTTTTATTCAGCAAAGAGGTATCAGAGAAGATGTCAAGTCAAAAGAAAAAGAAAAACAATTCAAGACTGTACTTTCTCATTGCGGCGGCGATACTGATAATTGTATTCATCGTTCTCATTGCAACGAAATGCACCAAAAGTAAAACAAACACTGACAGTGGCGACACATCAACCACCACACAGGAGAGCGAACCTACGGATCTCGATCCGCTCACGGGTCTCTCGGGCTTCACCGCTCAGGGCAAACGCCCGATAGCAATTGTTGTCAACAACTCAAAGCCCGCCCGTCCTCAGTGGGGTCTGTGTACTCCCGACATAGTGTTCGAAGGCGTGACGGAGGCCGGAATTACCAGAATGCTCTGGCTCTATTCCGACATAGACAAAGTTCCCTCAAAGGTCGGCTCAATGAGAAGTGCAAGGCACGATTTTCTCGAAATCGCCGAAGGGCTCGACGCTGTTTTCGTCCACTGGGGCGGCAGCAAGTATGCATATGCGGCAATAAGCGACAGGGATGTTGATGACATTGACGGCCGCTCATATTTCGGCAGATATTTCTTCC
>CAZFZW010000101.1:0-5526 GCA_964523465.1 uncultured Clostridium sp.
AACGGACAACCGCAAGGGTTGTCCCTACGGTTTTGTGTCGGCGTTGCCGACAACGGACAACCACAAAGGTTATCTCCACGAAAGAAAACCGTGCAGCCAACGCACTCTGCACTCAAGTGAGCCGGCTCTTTCACTTTATTATGCACTGCAAATTCACTGCTCCAACGCGCACCACTCGCCCTCATTTTTCCTTTTCTGTGCAAATTGCCAAAATCCAAAAGGAAAAATAAAATCGTTTCTAATCTATGTGTAAAAATTGAATTTGACTGTTGACAAATAAAAAAGACTTTTGTAAAATATACCTAAGATGCAATGGTTTAGTCAATTGGGGGAGTGTTTCCTTTTTTGACTTTTCTGTTACATAAAAAGCGGCGGTTTTACGCCGTGGAAACCCGGGCAAAATTGAAGACTGCGTCGCTATACATTACATTATATATAATGTATACGCCCCGGCGCAAAAAGACAAAGAAAGGTGATAATTATGAAGACAAGAAAAGTCGGCAAGATCGTGTCTCTGCTGCTTGCAATTGTGCTTGTTGCGGCGATAATGATCCCTGCGGCGTCTGTTCTTGCGGATTCGACTAAGTATGCAGGCGTGACCTGGACTGAAGTCGGCAGCTACACCGAGCTGAAAGCCGCAATCGATGCAGCAAATGATGCGACTGATGATGCCGGTAAGACCGCATATATCAAGGTCACTGCCGATATCACGCTTGACCGTCCTTATTTCTACAAGGATGAAATAAACGGCGGCTCGACTGACTGGACAAAGATGTATGCTTACTCCGTAGTCAGGCTTTCCACCATTGCTACAAAGAAATC
The DNA here is from genome assembly GCA_964523465.1 of uncultured Clostridium sp. Classification (GTDB taxonomy): domain Bacteria; phylum Bacillota; class Clostridia; order Oscillospirales; family Acutalibacteraceae; genus CAG-177. Next base: position 823 of record CAZFZW010000101.1, read on the forward strand.
GAGCCTTTGGTCAAGCGGTACAAAGGATCATGATGTAGTTGAATGGCTCAACGGTCTGAGCGGCAATGGTTCTGCTTATGACCTTACAAATACTGCATCGCCTTTCTATGGCATGACTGCCGAGGAACTGACAAGTCCTTTCATTGTTACCGAGGATATGCAGGAATATGTCGGTATGGGCAAAAAGTCCCTGAAATACAGCCAGTATACCGGTAACGACGAAAAGATCGGCTATGAGTATGACAAGAGACTTCTCATTATTGAGGACGGCTCCAATGTAACTCTTGACCTCAACGGAAAGACTGTCAAGGCTTCCGACTTCGATCCTTATACAGGTTCTCCCAAATGGCAGATGTCCTGCTTTGTAGTTGAAACCGGCGGTACTCTTACCATAACCGACCTTGCAGACGGCAGCGGCCAGCTCTCCGGCGGTACCGGTAACGTTGTCTTTGACGGCAACTTCCACGAGGACTCCAACGGTGAAGTTAAGCGTGGCGTTATTCTCTATTCCGACTACACCATATATGACGGTTCAGGTTTGGGAACCAGTGTGTTCAGCAAGGGTGAGTATCGAGTCGAAGGATACTCCAGGTCATGGTGGATCAATGATGTTAAGGAGTCCCGTGGCGGTGGCGTTTATGTCTGCGACGGTGCTACACTTAACCTCGAGGCAGGTAACATAACCAAGAACTCCGCATGGATGGCAGCAGGCAACTATGTCTTCTCCTCTGGCGTTCAGTCCACTGTTAAGGGCGGCGGCGTCTATGTTGAGGCCGGCGGTACCTTCAATATGAGCGGCGGTGAAGTTTCCAACAACGCAGCTCGTTGCTACAATAAGGAATCAGACTCCAAGAACTCATGGGCATACGGCGGCGGCGTTTACCTTGCACCCTCCGAGGATGGCAAGGTCGCTACCTTTAATATGACCGGCGGCAGAATCGCCGAGAACGCTGTTTATGCAGAGAGTTTCTCAAGCGGTAAGACAAAGTCCGCTACCGCACAGGGCGCAGGTATCTATGTCGGTGCAGGTGCAGTCTGCAACATCATGGGTAATGAGGTTGAAGAGGGTGCAACAACTGCTGAAATGCTCAGTTCGTTCCCCAGAATCACCAATAACTCCTGCGGCGGCCAGACCCGTAAGGGCTGCAACGACGACGCATGGGTAACAGTACAGGGCGGCGGTATTTATTGCGACGGTACTCTTAATATCCAGAACGCAGTTGTCTCCGCAAACGAGTTCTCCGAGGTCTCTGCTGACCTTGATGAAATAAGCGGCTCTCCTGTCGGTCTGCCCACAGTTCACGTTTACAACGATAAAGAGACAGGTCTTCCGTACTATATTTATGATTACAATTCAGACGGCACTGCAAAGACTTATATCACCCGTGCAGACGACCGTTTCACCGAGAACCTCGAGCTTGCAACAGAGGAAGTCAACCACGAAACAAGCGGTATCTTCGGTACCGGTCGTGGTAACAACAACAACGTTATGTCCACTGACGGTGCAGGTGTTTATGTCAGCGAGAATGCAAAGATGTATGTCGGTTCCAGAACATGGATAACCGATAACTACGACCTTATCACCGCTTGCCACAAGCCGTTCAATGATGCCCGTCATTATGCCCGCTATTGGGATAAGACAGCAGACGGCGGCATGGGCAGATATATCTACACAGGTGAAAAGACCGAAAACATTTCCAGCGGTTATGTTTTCTCCGATACACGAGATGACGTTTATCTTCCCGATGGCGTCACAATGTACAAGGCAAACTCGCTCTTTGAGTCCAAGATCGGTGTCAACTACTATGATATGGTTGACAAGGCGGGCGATGTCACCACCGGCGGCATCGGCAGAGCTTCCAACCGTGTTATAGTCAAGTCTTCAACAGGTCTTGACTTCGACCTTTGGGGCAACACCGGCGCAACTCCCACTCAGAGCGATATTCAGTTCTTCTCACTCAACGATAACAACAAGAACTACGAGCGTGACAACTATGTTCAGGTCTCCCGTACCAAGGCTACTCAGAAGACCGTTGGTATCTCGGTTGACTGCGAACTGCTTGATCCCAAGCTCCTTGATTCAACAACCACCGAGGGCGACCTTCTCATCCCCGGCGGCTGGGATGCAAGAGATGATATCCGTACATCCGTTGTCGATGTTAACGACTTCACTTCCGAGGACGGCCAGTACAAGAAGAATTATCTCTCACCTTTCTACGGATATGTTGACTTCCAGACAATATATCCCGCAAACACCTGGTATTACAGCACCCAGGTTAAGTACGATGAGGGTGCTAACCTCGGTAACACCGGCACAAACCGTTATTACACATTTACAGATGAGACTTACTTCCTTGCTGACTTTGACAAGAGCCCCACAACTTCGGCTATTGCCAACAGCAACGTCGTTTTCCCGCAGCGTGCTTATCAGCTTGATACCGCAACTGCAAACCTTTCCGAGTCTGTGCAGAGAGCACGTTTCATGGACTACACTGTAGTCTTTGATGAAAGCGGATTCGGTACAGCTTCCGCTCCCGTACTTCGCTTCTCCTCTGTTGATGACCGTGAGATGTATGTTACTTACGCTTTCGATGAGGCAAACACTACCTACTACGGTGAGAACACCAACAAGCAGAACCTTAACGAGACTATCAGTGTTGATACTCTCCTTTCCACAAAGACTCCGTTCAGCACCATAGATGAGAACGCTGACGGTTCGTCCTTCACCTTCTACGGCAAGAATAAGCCCACCGGTACTCTTGTTCTCAACAAGATCGTCCCCGATTACAAGGCTTACAAGGCTTCTGCCTTCACTGACAGAACCAACAACAGAAAGAGCGAGCTTACCTCCCTCACTGTTACAAACGGCCATGAGGATTCCGACCTTTACTTCAAGGGCTGGTCGTTCTACACCTCTTATGGTTACGGCCCCGAGATTCTTACTCTGAGCAACAGTGTTGACCTTCAGCAGATGACCGTCAGCGGCAGCGGACTTGTCCTCGATTACAGAGGAACTTTCGTTGTTGACCTCAACAAGATAATCAACATGAACGTCAACGCTCAGCCCTGCCCGACCATGACAGCTACATGGTACTCCAAGGAGGAGCTTGCAGAGGCTCGTAAGAATGTCTCCAACATCATGTGCCAGCAGGTTCAGCGTGATAACGGTGACGGTACATTCACCAAGATGCTCCGTTTCGTTTCGATAGCAGGCTCGAACTATGTTGACTTCGACGAGGTCGGATTCGTAATCTCGACCACCAACGCAACTCCCACCATTGAGGGCGGTTACGATTTCGTCGCCAAGAGTGAAGTTTATGAGAAACTTGCATTTAACCCCGACACAGCAGATGCCAAGAAGTATTACGATGTTGATACTCTTCTCGGCGGCAGCTACTCCGCTGGTGCTTCGGATGTTGTGGATGCAACATGGACATTCACAAGCGGCAGCCAGTTTGCGACCAATGTCACCACCGGCATGACCGGCAAGACCGGCTACAAGGATGCAGGTCTGTTCTATGCTAACATCGTTATCACCGACGCTAACAAGGACACTGTTTACTTCGCAACTCCTTACGCAAAGATTGGCGATACTTACTACTACGGCGAGTCCCGTGGCGTTGCATATTCGGACTATCAGTCCTGATGAAACTTTTATAGGAGAGATAGAAAATGAAGAATTATGAGAAACCTGTTGCAGAAGTTCTCCTGTTTCGTCTTGCTGAGGTCAGAATGATCCCGCGTTACAGCAGAACTGACGGAAACGATTCCCGCAGCGGCAACGGAGACAGAGACGGCGATAGCGATTTAGGCTAAGCCGAAGTTCAAGAAAGGAAGCGTTCGCTATGAAAAAAACACTTAAAGCTGTTATAGCTATGATTCTTGTCCTGGCACTCGGCTTTGCAGTAGCTGCTCCTGTCTTTGCAGCTTCCGCTTCGACCGTTGCTCAGTCCGCAAGCATCAGAGACTTTTTCAAGAAGATCAGCGAGTCCATAAAGAAGATCTTTGACAAGATTTTCAACACAAAGCTCGATCCCACACCCGATGTCCCCAACACTGACGGCGGCTCATCCTCTTCCCCCATGGCTGAGGATATTCCGTTCGACAACAGCCAGGACAAGGGCAACACCATCGGCAAGAATGACGCTTACGCCAGCCCGCTGTTCTAAATGACATCACGCAATTTCAACATAAAAATTGCAGATTTAACGGTTGGTATCTCCTGCACGCACCCTCACCTTTCGGATGTGTGCAGTGAGTACCTCACCGACGAAGCTCCGCTGGTTTCAGTTGGGGCTTGCGAAGAACACATTGAGGAGCTTAGAAACTTTTTTCTGAGCTCCTCTCAGGCATTTTCGGATGATATTCTGGAGAGTATCGCCGTGCAGGAGGAGGTCTGCAAGGCCGTCCTCGACTATGATGCCGCAGTCTTTCACTCCGCCCTCATCGCTTTTGACGGGCAGGGTGTTGCTTTTGCCGCCCCGAGCGGTGTCGGCAAATCAACGCACATCACTCTGTGGAAAAAGCTCTACGGCGACAGGGTTGAGATAATCAACGGTGACAAGCCGCTGTTCACTCACCGTGACGGTCGCTTTTTCGCCTCCGGTATGCCGTGGTGCGGCAAGGAAAACTGGGGCTGCAACAAAACCGTGCCCCTCAAGGCAATCTGCTTTATCGACCGTGCACCGCAAAACAGCATTTCGT
>CAZFZW010000102.1:0-5268 GCA_964523465.1 uncultured Clostridium sp.
TTCAACACGGTCGAAACATATGTCTGTTGGAATATGCACGAGCCGCAAAAGGGCGAGTTTGATTTCAGCGGTCGATTTGATGTTCGGCGTTTTCTTCAGACAGCACAGAAAGTGGGGCTTTATGCAATAGTCAGACCCGGGCCGTATATCTGCGCCGAGTGGGATTTCGGCGGTCTGCCTGCGTGGCTGCTCAAGGACAGAAATATGCGTCTGCGCTGTGCTTATCCCGAATATATGCGCCATGTCTCCGACTTCTATCACAGGCTCTTTGCCGAAATAGGAGATTTGCAGCAGACCCGTGGCGGCAACATAATCGCCATGCAGATAGAAAACGAATACGGCAGCTACGGCAACGACAAGGAATATCTGCGATATGTCGAAAATCTGATGCTTGACTGCGGTGCAGAGGTTCTGCTTTTCACCTCGGACGGCGAGGACAACAGTATGCTCTCGGGCGGCACGCTTCCGAATGTTTTCAAGACGCTGAACTTCGGTTCAAGTGCATCATCGGCTTTCAACGCCCTGGACAGGTTCAATGAAATAATGCCAAAAATGTGTACGGAATTCTGGTGCGGCTGGTTTGACCACTGGGGCGAAAGACATCACACCCGTCAGTCCGACAGCGTTAAGTCGGAAATAGAGGACTTCCTCGACATCGACGCAAGCTTTAACTTTTATATGTTCCACGGCGGAACGAATTTCGGATTCACTGCCGGTGCAAACTGCTTTGACGAATATCAGCCGACGGTGACAAGCTACGACTACTGTGCTCTGCTCAACGAGTGGGGCGACTACACGCCTGCATATTTTGCCGTCAGGGAGCTTTTACTCAAAGCGCAGGGATTGCCCGAAACTACCCTGCCAGAATCACCGAAGCTGCAAAACATAGGCAAAGTAGAGCTTACAGAGTGCACATCATTGATGAATAACCTCGAAAATCTCGGAGAAAAGCACCGTGTTCCCCTGCCCGAGAGTATGGAATATTTCGGTCAAAACAGCGGTATGATTTACTACGAGACGAAGTTAGAGGGATTATACAACCCGAGAGAGCTGAGAGTTGTCGGCGTTCACGACAGGGCATATGTTTACATTGACGGCGAAAAAGAAGCCACTATCGACCGCCGAAACGAGGGCAAGGACTGCTATGGCAAATTCCAATTTGACGGATGTACCGACGGATGCACAATAGGCGTTCTTGTCGATGCCATGGGACGGGTGAACTACGGAGACCGACTCTACGACCGCAAGGGCATCGAAAACATATATTACGGCTATCAGAGCCTCATGGGATACGATGTCGTAACTCTGCCGCTTGACAACACGAAAAAAATCGATTTTTCGCTCGGTGCGGACAAATATCCCCTCTTTATGCGTGGACACTTCAAAGCGGAAAATCAGCACGACTGCTTTGTGCACCTTGACGGATTCAGGAAAGGCTGCGTATACATAAACGGCTTTAACCTCGGCAGATATTGGGAGATAGGGCCTCAGCGTGCGCTTTACCTGCCCGGTGTGCTGCTCAGAGAGGACAACGAGATAATCGTCCTCGAGCTTGAAGGCTGCGACAAAGCGGAGATTGAAATTAACGATAAACCTGATTTGGGATGAAGAATGCCCCACAAGCTGCAAATGCAGGTTGTGGGGCGTTATGTTTTGAATCAATTTTGCGAAAACTCGCTCGGGTCTATTTCGAGCTTTTGGCAGATTTTCATCACCACATCAAACGATGCTCCGCCTATATCTCTCGAGAGCAGTGTCATTAGCGTGCTGTAGGGAATGTCCGCTTCTGCGGCAAAACGCCGCAGGCTCGTATATCTGTCGAGTATAAGATTTCTCAGTCTTTGTTCTCTGCTCATTTTGATTTCTCCGCAACCGTCACTCCTACTCCCTTTTCTTCCATTGCGGAAATCTGATCCTCTGCACAGTCCCAATCGGTAATGACAAAATCAAATTCTTCGACATCGCAGACCTTTACAAAAGAATCCACACCTATTTTACTGCTCGGGATAACAAGGCATCTGCTGCGGCTGTTTTTGATAACCGTGCGTTGAAATGCCGCTGTTTCGTCAGTGCCGTTTGACAGTCCGAACTGAGCAGTCAGACCCGAGCCTGTGATAAAGCACAGGTCAAAATGAAGTCTTGAGACAAATTCTGTTGCCATACTGTCAACCACCGAGCCACTTTGACGCATCCTGCCGCCGACAAGATAGACATCAATATTGTCAAATGCTCTAAGCTCCTTGCCGAGGTCTACGAAATTTACAACAACGGTGTAATGAAAATTTTTCGGCAGAAAAGAGACCATTATATGACCGAATGAGCCGCCGGTGAGATATATTATATCGTTCTCTCTGATTTTTTCTGCGGCAAGGCGTGATATTTCCCTGTAATTTTCAAATATCGGCATATTGTCATAGTCTCTGCCGGCCGGCGGTCTTACGCTGACCTGCCCCAACAATATAGCACCGCAGCGGGTTCTTTTGCATAAGCCTTTTTGCTCGAGCAAGCGCAGATCCCTGCGTGTTGATTCATCGGATATTCCGTATCTTGCCGTGATTTGCGAAACTGTGATTTTACCCTCCGACTTGATTATATCCGCTATTTCACGATGGCGTTCTTCAATAAACATAAGCTACCTCCGAATAAAATGTCTTATCGAATTCGACAGCCTAATTTTGCAACATATTCGGTAACAATTCAACAGTTTCGGTAATCGGATTTGCGTATATTTCCAACATAAAGTGTCCCCACACAGATACTCTCCGTGTGGGGAATCATATTAAAGCACAACTATTTCATCCGTATATTCCGCACCGCAGGGGTTGAGGGTGGGCAGGGCAAGGGAGAAAATATCAGCCGCCCTCTCTTCTATCTGTGAGATTCGCTGCGCCCTCTCACCGAGCTTTTTGACATCTGCCGCTCTCATCACTATCGGGAGCTTGGCGGTGGAACGCATATTTCGCAGCTTCTCTCTGCCGATTGCGTTAAAACCGAGAACCCGAATATACGGCGGTATGCCTGCACAGTCGGACTTTTGCAGCCCGAGCAAAAGTGCCGTGACCGCACGGCGTATCCTTGCGTGGGAATAGCGTTTTGTTTTGGCGAGTGCATACAGCTCCTCGAGGCTCTTTGCCGTGCGTGATGCCGAATATATACGGTTTTCAAGTCCCTCCGAAATATCGGGCACTGCGGCAATATTCTCGGGGTCGGCAGTTCTGAGAATCGCCAAAACAGCCCTCTCAAGCCTTTTCATATCGGCAGGTGCTCTGCCCGATTCGATTTCGCCCAAAAGTATCTCTGCGGCGGTTTCGGGCATAAGGTCAGAAAAACTTTCTCCGCTTTTTATCCTCGCCCTTATGAGCGAGGCACTCGCAAATCCGCCGTTGACATCGCCGCTGTCATGGCCTGCACCCTCACGCTTTATCGCAACGGGTGTAATATCGCTCTTGAGCTGCTGCAAGGCTCTGATATATTCTACCGCAAGAGTGTCGTTAGGTGACGAGAGCACTCGGGCAATCCGCTCGTCATAAACCTCCACCGCCTGCTGACGGGCAGTGGCAAAGCTGAGTCCCGAGAGCAGATTGAGTTTGAGCTCATCCAGAACAGAATCATCCTCCACGGCATTTGCCGCACGGCGTAACAGCTCGACATCCGCACATTCGCTGCCGAAGCTCAATTTATCAACACAGCCCGTTGCATCAATAAGGCCCACTGCTCCCTTTGCAAAGGTCTGCGCCGTTGAGCACGCCCACGGGACAGGCAGGGATATGACCAGATCCGCACCGTTTAAAAGTGCCATGCGTGCACGGGCACTCGGGTGCAAAAGAGCAGGCTCGCCACGCTGAACAAACCAGCTACTCATCACGCAAACGACCGCATCCGCACCGCTTTGGCGTGTGGACGCTATATGATGTGCATGGCCGTTATGAAACGGGTTATACTCCGCTACTATGCCCGCAGTGCTCATTTTTTCGTGTCTCCTCCCCCGCAAAATACGACAAGATGTCAATTCTTTTGAATAATAACTTGAAAAATCTCATTACAATATATATAATATATCAGTAAGCTGCTTGTTGCAAGCAAATCTTTATTTTTGGAGGCATTACTCTTGAAAATTCTTGTTATTAACGCCGGTAGCTCATCGCTGAAGTATCAGCTCATCGATATGGACGGAGAGCAGCTCATTGCAAAGGGCATCTGCGAGCGTATCGGCATCGACGGTAAAATCAGCGGTTCCACCGCAGACGGCAGAAAGTTCAAATACGATGTAACTCTCAACGACCACACCGCCGCTTTCCTTGAGGTTAAGAAGGCTCTCACCTCGGGCGACTGCAAGGTTATTGACGACCTCGCAGACATTTCGGCTGTCGGTCACCGTATAGTTCAGGGCGGTTCTCTCTTCAAGGAGAGCGTGCTTGTTGACGAGGATGTTATCGCAGGCATCGAGAGCCTGTGTGACCTCGCCCCCCTGCACAACCCCGCTCACATTCAGGGCATCCGTGCCTGCCGTGAGGTATTCGGTGAGGATGTTCCCGAGGTTGTTGTTTTCGACAACGCTTTCCATTCGACAATGCCCCCCGAGGCTTATCTCTTCCCCGTACCGTATGAGTACTATGAGAAGTACAAGGTTCGCCGCTACGGCTTCCACGGCACATCTCACCGCTTCGTGAGTGCACGCTGTGCAGAAGTTATGGGCGTTGATCTCAAGGACATTAAGCTCATCACATGCCACCTCGGCAACGGTTCTTCAATCACCGCAATCAAGGACGGCAAGGTTATCGACACGAGCATGGGTCTGACTCCCCTCGACGGCTTCATCATGGGTACTCGCTGCGGTGCTGTTGACCCCTCTGTTATCACCTATCTCCAGGAGAAAGAGGGCTGGACTCCTGCCGAGACTTCGGAAATACTCAACAAGAAGTCCGGTGTACTCGGTATTTCCGGTCTTTCGAGCGACGACAGAGATGTTCTTGCTGCCGCCGAGGAGGGCAACGAGAGAGCTGCTCTCGCAAGAAGCATTCAGCGTTATCAGATCCGCAAGGTCATCGGCTCTTATGTAGCCGCTATGGACGGCGTTGACGCTATCGTATTCACCGGCGGTATCGGTGAGAACACCTGCGACCTTCGTGAGGATGTCTGCAAGAATCTCAGCTACCTCGGCGTTAAGATTGACTGCGAGAAGAACCTTGAGCTTCGTAAGGGCAAAGAGGGCGAGCTTTCCACTCCCGATTCAAAGGTCAGAGTTTTTGTTCTGCCCACCAATGAGGA
>CAZFZW010000103.1:0-5262 GCA_964523465.1 uncultured Clostridium sp.
AGATACACAAGCTCATATTTCACAAGATCCGTGTACCACTTCATCGGGCCTGCATCAAACGGTGATACATTTGAAAGATTTGAGAATGAAGTGATTATCTTGTCACAGTTAAAGTAAAGTTGTTTGTGTCTCTTTGAGTGGAACATAACCACATTCTTCTGCTCCTCGGGAGTGAATCGCTCATCAATACTTCCTCGGTCGCAGTCGTTGAGAATATAGTAGCGTGTAATGCCGTCATTCTTATTAAAATCATGCTTAAACTGATCATACGCATTATCAAACACACCGTAACGATCAAGATAGAGCCACACATTTTTCTCTTTTCTTCCTGTGAAAGCCAGCATACGGTTATAAAGTATACGTACATTTCTTCTTCCGTAGTAAATCACATCCGAGACAGCCGAAGTCAATTTCAGCGGCAGGCCCTTTATGCCGTCAACATTCCTCGTTATTTCGAAAACACCTTTTTTCTCTTTCAAGCAAAGTCCGTTTACAAAATATGTGTTGATTTTTTTGTTGTTTGCAAAATGCGAAAACGGGCCGAAATAGTAATTTGTATCGTAGCTCCTGCCGTTGATAACGACCTCAAGTGACAACTTCTTTGCATCCGATATATCTATGTCCTTAACAAAACGCCAGAACTTCGCCACCTTTATTCCGCCTCTGAAATGCTCATGCTCGGAATGAGTGAGTGGAAGTAACTCCTTCACGCCGTCCTTGACAAGATAAAGCTCGGGCTTGTCACAGTAAGAAAGTATCGGAGACTTTAAGAATCCGTCAATGTGAATCAAATCTTTTTTGACAGCAAAATGATTTATAACGGCAGTAACGCTTTTTTCCTCATAAACCGTCTCATCATTAAACACAAGTGCAAGCTTTTTATTATCGCACACAAGGTGCACGGAACCACTTTGTTTTAACTTTATCAAAAAATGCTTGTAATAAACATTAAGTGACGGAGAGTTCAAAATGACCTCATCATCAACTTCCTTTATCAGCTTAACAATTCTGTCAACCGATTTGTCAAACTCTTTTTCCCCGTAATAATAAGGCAAAAGAATGTCAGCAAGGCTCTTCCAATTCAAATCATGAAGATAAAACGCCTGAAGATATTTCGGAACATTTCCACTGTCGTACCAACCGAAAAGTTCCTCCCACATAGCAATTGTATCTTCAAAAATAAAGTACGCCTTGTTTCTCGAACCGGTTGCACTCGTCGCACGGCGAAGATACCTATACTCCGGCCCATCGCAGTAGCCGATAGTCAGCTTGTCCGAAAGGGTTGTGAAGCAATACTTTTGATCCTCATGGAACTTGAGGGTGGTGTCGAAAAGAATATTATTGCCCTTTCCCTTGTTTTTGACACAAATATTCATCGTTGACTGTGCAGTATAGCAATAGGGAAGTTCTTTAAGGTCATATACACCTGTTTGAATCAAAAAGCGGAATCTGTAATGAAGAGGGAAGGTCATGTTTCCCGTGTAAGGCACTATCTTATATGTAACAAGATCCGTCTCATCATAGTGCTTTTCAAAAAATTTATAAACTGTATCAAGGGTGTCCGGAGTAAGAGAATCATCCGCGTCGAGGAAAAGAAAATACTTTCCCTGTGCTGCTTCTATTCCGGCGTTTCGTGCCGAGGACACGCCGCCGTTCTCCTTTGATATGAATACGATATTGTCATATTTCTCCGCAACAGCACTGCATATAGCGGCACTGTTGTCCGTTGAACCATCATTGACAAGCACGACCTGAAAATCACTGTTCTGCATTTTCTGCTCTCTAAGACTTTCCACGCACGTTTCAATGTACTCCTCGCAATTATACACGGGGACAATGACAGACATCTTGTACTTAAACATCACTTTCTCCTCACAGCAGTAAAATCTTTATACTTTATATATAGGCTATATTATCACAAAATTCTATCTTTTTCAACTGTTCGCATCAAGCCACGCATTCGCACTCCGTGCAACTCCTCCGAGTGCAAACTCGCCGAACGGGTCATCTATGCCGGCACTCTCGCACAGCTCCTTGAAGCTCTTTGTGCCGCCAAAAGACACAAATCTGTTGTATCTCTCCCACGCATCGGCGTAATTTTCCTGACTCAGTGCCCAAAATTCAAGTGCGGCAGTCTGTGCGAGGCAATAGTCGATATAATAAAACGGATAAAGGAATATGTGGAGCTGTCTCTGCCAGCCTCTGCCCGATGCATAGAACTCAACATCGCCGAAGTCCATATACGGGCGGTATTTTTGTTCAAGTTCAAGCCACTTTTCGTGTCTATCGGCAGGTGTCAGTTCGGGATTATCGTAAACAATGTGCTGGAACTCGTCCACCATTGTGCCATAGGGCAGGAAAACGAGCGCACTTTCAAGATGTGCAAAGCGTGAACGGGGGGCATCATCACCGTAAAAGAGTTCATGCCACGGCCATGCGAAAAATTCCATTGACATCGAGTGAACCTCGCACGACTCCATCGTTGGGCTGAGCTGGTCACTTATCTCCATTTTATCACGCACACTGTAGTAGGCAAAAGCGTGACCCGCCTCATGTGTCAGAACATCCACATCACCCGATGTGCCGTTGAAATTCGAGAAAATGAACGGCGACTTGTAATCAAGTATCTCCGTGCAGTAGCCGCCTGCAGCCTTGCCTTTGGCACTGAGCACATCCATAAGGTCGTTGTCATACATAAAGTTGATGAACTCACTCGTCTTGTCGCTCATCTGCTCATACATCTTCCTGCCTGCCGCAAGAATATCCTGTGCCGTGCCGTTGGGTTTCGGGTTACCCTCGGCAAAAGTAAACACATCGTCATAAATTTTCATATCGTCTATGCCGATACGCTTTTTCTGCATCTGCTTGAGCCTGCAAACCACCGGTACAGTGTCACGCTCTATCCTCGAGCGGAAGTTCTTTACATCTTCGGCGTTGTAGCAGTTGCGTGTCTGGCGGCAATAGGCAAGCTCGGTAAAAGTGCTAAAGCCGAGCTTTTTGGCTATGCGTGTACGACACTTAACAAGACTGTCGAATATTTCGTCAAGTCTTTCTGCGTTCGACATATAAAAGTCGCTCTCCGCTTTATAAGCGGCATAGCGCACGGCTCTGTCCGCATTTTCCTTGTAAGCACCGAGCTGTGCAAGGCTCACGGTCTCGCCGTTGAAATCTATCTGTGCCGACGCTATGAGCTTTTGATATTCGCTTGAAAGTCTGTTTTCTTCCTGCAAATCGGGGATTATCTCGGGTGAAAAGCACTTGCGTGACAGCTCCGCATTGACAAAAAGCAGTTTTCCGTAGCGTTCCTCAAGCTCCGCACGCAGTCCGCTTGAGAGCAGTGCCTCGGTAAATTTCTGCTCACTCTCCTCAATGACAGGTGCCGACTCGTCGTTGAAGTCGTTCTCTTTTTCATAAAATTCATCAAGCGTATTGACCGTGTGACGAATATAGGCAATCGTGCTCATCGTCTGCGTGTGCGAGATTATCTCCTCACGCTCACGAAACGCCTGTGCCGCCTCGTCGATATTTTCGGCATCGGCAAGCTTCTGTGCAGCACGGCACAGTCCCTCGGTCGCCGCATTTAAATCTATCCTCTCATAGGGCATATCACAAAATTTCACAGCAAATCCTCCCGTTGATTTTTCTTACGGTCTCTCATTTATTTTAACAACATTGGTCAAAAAAGTAAATCACAACTTAACTTTTGCGAATATTTATGTTATCATATCAGTGAAATATAGCAAAAAGGATAAACAAAAAATGAACTACTTACTCTTGATAATCGCTTCGGCACTTTTCGGCGGAATGTTTATTTTTCAACAGCAATATACTCGCAGTGAAGGTGCTCTGCTCAGAGCGTCCCTGCTATTCGGGGCACTCACAGGAATCGTCAGAATAATAATGTCGCTTGCTATTTACGGTACAGATTTTCATCTGACCGTATACGGACTCATCGTTGCCCTCGGCTATGCGGCGGCAAATATTGCGGTCACATATTTCAGTGCAAAAGCCCTGCAGGTCACAGACATGGCACTGTATTCCGTCTTTATGATGCTCGGCGGCATGATTTTGCCCTTTGCGGCAGGCATACTTTTCTATGACGAAGCGTTCACCCTCGGCAAGGCAGCAGGCTGTCTGCTTGTCATTGCGGCAGTTATAGTCAGTGCTCAATTCGGTAAGAAAAGCAGTATCAAAGGCTTTCTTGTCTGCCTCGGCGTATTCGCCATGAACGGCATGGTCGGCGTGTGTGCGAAGATAAATCAGAACAGCTCCTCGGGTATCGACAGCGGCTCGTTTTTTCTCTCATCAGCCGTCATGACTGTTGTTATATGCGCCGTTTGGGCGTTTCTGCTCAAGGCACCCAAAGGTCAAAAGCTGTTAAAATCGCCAAAAGCCGCCCTGCTGTCATCGGCACTTTACGGCCTCGCCTCGGGCGGCGGAAATCTGCTGTTGCTCATAGCACTTGAGCACCTGCCGGCCTCGGTGCAGTATCCGCTCGTCACGGGTAGCACAATGGTGTTTTCCGCACTTTTCGGCCTGATAAAAAAAGAAAAGCTCACCGCACGCACGGTAATATCCGTCCTGCTTGCAGTCACCGCATCGGTTGTCGTGATGTTTTGAGCACTGCCACCAAATAAATTTTACAGGGTTTGACCCTGACAAACACGGAGGTATAATAATGGAGAAAGTATGCGAATTTTTAAAATCGGCAGGTACTTACTACCTCGCCACTGTTGACGGCGATCAGCCGAGGGTACGCCCGTTCGGAACGGCTCACATTTTCGAGGGCAGGCTCTACATCCAAACAGGCAAAGTAAAGCCCGTGTCGCAGCAGCTCAAGGCCAATCCCAAAGCGGAGATATGTGCGTTCAATGGCGGCACATGGCTTCGTGTTGCAGGCGAACTTATAGAGGATGACAGAATACAGGCAAGAAAATCCATGCTCGACGCATACCCCGAACTGCGTGCCATGTATGACGAAAACGACGGCAACACCCAGGTGTTCTATTTCAAAAACGCCGTCGCAACCTTCTCGTCATTCACTGCCACTCCCGAAACAATCGAGTTTTAAAAGTAAAAAGCATAACAGCTCCCGCAATTTTAAGCCGGAGCTGTTTTTTAGTTGAGTTATCCTGTTCACAAAATTAAAAATGCTCCGACTCCCGTCGGCGAACAAGTAAAAAATTCCGTCCACCTCGTGAACGGAATTTTTGGAGCTACTGGCCGGACTCGAACCGGCGACCTGCTGATTACGAATCAGCT
>CAZFZW010000104.1:0-5237 GCA_964523465.1 uncultured Clostridium sp.
ACGAGGTTTACACTCTCGCTTCGGAGCACGGATATTCGATGAGAACCGCCGCTTATATAATCGCACTTCGCAGACTTGTCAGCGCAAAGAAGATAAGAGGAATTTTTCCGTAAGAACAAATTAAAAACAACAGATTACCCCGATTCATCAAGAACCGGGGTGTTTTTTTGCCCATATATCAGCATTTTGCATAAATGTGTTGTCTTTTTGCAGGATTTAGTGTATAATCTTTTCGACAGTAATTTGCACATCATGGAGGCTCCGGCTCAACTTGAGCCGTTCCCCCTTAAATAAAGGAGTTAAACCTATGGACAAGTATTTAATTATCAACGCTGACGATTTCGGAATGTGCAGAGCCGCCAACCTTGCGGTTATGGATTTGCTCAAGTCCGGTTCAATCACTTCATCAACTATCATGGCTCCCTGCCCCTGGGCATATGAAGCATGTACTTTTGCAAAAAACAATCCCCAGTTCGCTATCGGCGTGCATCTGACACTCACGAGCGAATGGAAAACATACCGCTGGTCGCCTGTCGCCACAGAGAATACAGCAAGTCTTCGTGACGAACTCGGCTTCATGCATCCCGAGAGCATTGACGTTGAAAAGAATGTTGACATAAAGGAAGTTGCCGCCGAGATTCACGCTCAGATAAACCGTCTCAAGGCACTCGGCCTCAACCCCTCTCACATTGACAACCACATGGGTTCACTCTACGGCATAGAGACAGGCCGCTTTGAGCTGCTTCAGCTCGTGCTGAGCATCGCCGGTGAGTACGGTCTTCCGTTCCGCTTCCCCGGCACATTCACCGATGCACAGATGAACAACAGTATGCTTGACATCAAAATCGACAAAGAGCAGATAATGGGTCTTATCGGTCAGCTCAACGCATACGCTCACAGCCTCGGCGTTGCCAACCCCGATTTCCTCATGCCCGGTGAGTGGTCCGGCCCCCAAAACGACAGCTACGAAAACTATCAGGAATATATCTACGAGCTGTACAAGACCTTCCCCGAGGGTGTTACAGAGACATACATCCACCCCGCTCTCGAGTGTGATGAGCTCAAGGGAATCACAAATTCCTGGCACCGCAGAGTTTGGGAGTACAAGCTGTTCTCCGACCCCAAGACAAAGCAGCACATCGACAGCCTCGGCATTAAGCTGATAAACTACAGAGACCTTGCCCAGATGAGAAAGTAAAACAAAATGATAAGGGAGCTGAGAATCAACTCAGCTCCCGTTTTTGTTTATATTTTTCAGCGAGTCATCATCTCAATGATGAGCTTGTCCGTCTCTCTCATACCCTCTCTGGCAAGTTCACTGACATTTCTGATAGTATTTTCGACACCCTTGACAACGATTCCCTCGCCGCCGAAGAACTCTCTGTCATTGCTCTCCATCTGCATACCGAGAAGTCCTGCTTCAACTGCAGAGGCTATCTTTGCGGCACAGCTCGGCTTTGCTCCGTCGCATATCATACCCGAGTTTATCGCAAGAGCATTGACAATCGTGTGAGAAATATCGTTTTCCTTGCCACCGTAGAGATATGTAATACCTGCGCCTGCACCACAGCCTGCGCTTGTAGCTCCGCAATACGCCGAGAGCGGGCCTATACCTGTTTTGAGGTGAATTGTGACGAGATTTGAGACTACCAATGCACGGTAAAGCTCCTCTTCGGAAACACCGAGTTCCTTAGCATAAACTATAACAGGCAGAGAAGTTGTAAGTCCCTGATTGCCGCTGCCGGAATTTATGACAACGGGCATCTCGCAACCGCTCATTCTCGCATCCGAACCTGCGGCAGCATATGCCTTTGCACGGTTATAGACTCCGTCACCGTAAGAGCGAAGAAGAATAGCACCGATGTTGGCACCCCAATCATTGTGAAGACCCTCTTCGGCTATAGCCGTGTTGCACTCTATCTGTCTGCCTATCGTTTCCTTTACATCGTCAATCGAAACGGTATCGGCAAACTCGACAATATCTTTTACATTAAGAAGAGTTCTGTCAGTCCTGTGGCTGTTGGCCTCCTCTGTATACTCACGGCTGAAAACAGTCTCGCCGTCTTTTTTGATGCAGATAACATTCGTATGACTTCCTGCGATTTCAACATATGCGGTATGTCCGCCGCCGCAGACAAAAACGGAGTTATAGAAAATATATCCATTGTCCGATGCCTTAACCGAGCATTTTATGGTTTTGAGGTTCTCTGAGATAGATTTTATCTGTTCCTCGGACACGCAGGAAAGTACCTGAAGCTCATCGTCAGCCTGTCCTGCAACTATACCGGCAACAGCCGCCGCCTCGATTCCTCTGAGCGAACCGGTGTTGGGAACGATAACACTCTTAACATTTTTGATAATATTGGGACTTGCCTGAATTTCCACGCTCTTAGGCATACAGCCAAGCATCTTGCGTGCCTTTGCCGCTGCATAAGCTATGGAAATAGGCTCTGTACAGCCCATAGCCGGAACAAGTTCTTCTTTGAGGATATTTACATATTCGTCATATGTTCTTCTATCCATCTCTTCACCTCATAAAATGATATTTAAAAGCTACTATATGCTAACACAGAAATGCCACTGTGTCAATGCGTGTGCCCACAAAAAAGGCAGCACTGCCGACACGGTGCTGCCTCTTAATATTCTGTTGTAATCTACAGACGGTGACTAAAATTTATCATTGGATTCAATCCTAACTTTGTGTTTCTTTGACCAAGGTTTCAAATTATTTATATAAACGGTCAAGAGTAATTTTAATTCTCTGTAGTCTGCTGCTCTGACCTACCGTTTTGGTCCTTGCAGTTTCTTAACTGTTTTTTACAGGTTTCATTACAATTTCGGTTTACATTTTTCGATTGACTGACTCCGTCTGTATTAAGTTTTTTGCGGCCGTTGCCGCTCGATGCACCCATCACCTTTTTGGCGTTAAGTTCGCCTGACTCGATTTCTCAGGTGCAGAAAAGTCTTGATATTCTGCTCAAGAGCAAATCTCAAACAATCTGTGACGGGCGGTCGGAGTACTGACTTTCGGTTTCGCTGTACATCGGACTCGCCTCCAATCCTTTTTATAGTGTACCTCTCAGGTACGGCGCCGACTCGGCGTCAGGGTGTTCTCCCTCTTTGCATCTTTATTGTACACTATGTTTTAGGAAATGTCAACATATTTTTTCAACATTTTTTAAATTTTATATTTATATTCTATGGGTTAGCAGGCTAAAGCGATTTTAACGCTAAAAAATCCCTTTATATTTCGCTACAAAAGTTTAAGGTAAATTATAGGCGGATGAGCTTTTTCTATTGACTATTTATCCGATTACGGGTAAAATAAATATACAGAAATTTTTATGTTTTGAGGTATCTTATTATGGCTAAAGATTACGATCCCGACATAGTCAGCGTTGTTGACGAGGACGGCAAGGAGTACATATTCGAGGAGCTTGACCGCATTGAGACAGACAGTGGCTGCTATGTGGCACTTCTGCCCATCTATGACGACAACGAAAATGTCCTCGAAGGCGAGGATGAGGTTCTGCCCCTCAAGGTCATTGAAGAGGACGGAGAAACTTATCTGACAATCATCGAAAACGAAGAAGAGTTCGAAGAAGTCTACCGTGCTTTTGAAGAGCGTTTGAGCGACCTTTTCTTCGATGACGAACATTCGGAAAACGAAGTTGAATAAAAACCACCCTGCCCTGTGCGATAAATACGGTTCATATTAACCCAACACGTTTTATTAGGGAGCTTATCTCCGACAGCGGATTGCAGACCTCCCGGGCAACCGGAAGAAGGGAGCGTGAACCTGTCGGGCGGCACCCACCTGCTTTAGATTGCAGGTTACTATTGCCGTATCCGGCTCGGCGGGGTTAGTTTTTTTGCAGCTTAAATGCAGTCGCTTTTAAGCCGTGTTTTTTATTTTTCAAATTGTATAGAACGGAGGAGATTGCTGTTGCGGCATATTTTAGACACAGATATTGTTGACATAACGCCCATCGACGGGGGCTTTGTATATACCGAAAAAGAGACACTCCAAAACGGAAGCTGCAAGATTTCATTCTATTCATACGACTGTGAGACCGGCATTTCCGCACCGATAACAAGGCGTGAATACGCTCTTTCAAAGTTCGGCAAAAACGGAAGCCGTATTGCGGACGAGTTGGGAGATAAGGGTGAATTTATTTTTGCCGAACCTACCGAATTTTACAACGGTCTTGTTGTCACTCTCGGCAAAGATTCGGATTTTTCGATTTTCTCGCCCGAGGGTTCGCTGATAAGGCGTTCTTCGCTCACATATCAGGGCGCTACCGTACACAGTCCCGTAGCATATAACAAAACTCTCTGGTGCGTAGTACCCGAGAGAAACGCCATTATCAACTATTCAATAGAAGAAGGTCGTGTACTGCTCAGAATCGGCGGCGGACTGCAAAGTGCTTTTTCGCATCCGACTGATCTTTCGCTCATTTCAGGAAAGATTTATGTCTGCAACCGTGACTCGCACAAGATTCGCACCGTCCAGGTAGAAAACAATACCTACGCTATCGCCGACTACCGTACATTTGAAGAGCCTGTATATAAATATTTCAGAGTTGCGGACAGGGAATTCGCCCTGCTCGACTCGGGAGTGTATGAAATATAGGAGGCGACTATGGTAAACATACTCAGAACCATTATAAAGATAATCACCTGCATTGCGCTGATTATCTGTCCGATGCCCGAACAAAAATGCGAGCCTGAATTTGACGGCACATTTTTGCAGTCCTGGTTGAGTTCCTACTGGGACGACGAACGCTGGCAGGAAGAAATAAGCGTAATGGAAGAGGCCGGCATCAAGTATCTGATAATACAGGATGTCGCAAGCAAATCAACCGACGGTGACTGGACGGTTTACTACAACTCCGACCTCGAAGTTTTTGAAACCGCAGTTTTCGGTGCAAGCGATGTTATCGAATCGGCGTTAAAAAACTGCGAAGGCTCGAAAATTCAGGTTATAATCGGTCTGGGTCTGTTTGACAACTGGTGGACAAAGTCCGGCTTCGGCGACGAATACAGCGAGCTTTGCAATGTCTGTTCCGATATGATAGCCGAAATTCACGAAAACTATGTAAAGAAATACCCGAGCGCATTCTACGGCTGGTATTTCACGCCCGAAATGAGCAACGGCCCGCTCGTCAAGCTCTCCTCACCGTTTATAGCCAACGGCATAAACCAAGTGATAGACGCTATCGAAAAGACGGACGCTT
>CAZFZW010000105.1:0-5169 GCA_964523465.1 uncultured Clostridium sp.
CCGATGTCGTTGTCGCACCGTTCCTGCTCACCGCAGGCACCGACGCAAGACGCTTCACCGATGTTGCGGACAACATTTTGCGTTTCGCTCCCATTGACCTGAACAAGAAGCAGTTCGACACCATTCACGCCGCCAACGAACACATCGGCATAAAGAACATCGGCGAATGTGTCGTATTCTACAAAGACTTTATTAAAATGATATAAAGGAGAACCAAAAATGAGCAATGTAAAGAATGAACCCAAGTACAAGAACGCCCTCCTCCAGGCTATCCGTGCACAGCTTGAGCACAGATCTTTCTGGCTGTATCTGCTCTGCGATGAGGCTCAGAAGAGAGGCCTCGACCCGAGAGATTTCGGCAGCGCCGCTGTCAGAAGATGCGGTCTTTCTCAGGGTGCCGATCTTGTCAAGAAGGGCAAGACAGACAGCCTCAAGGGACTTCGCAAGACCCTGTTCACAAAGCCCGCACAGCTCGTGTTCGAGATGGACATTCTTGAGTCCACCGACGACAAGCTGTCCATTGACTTCCACTACTGCCCCCTCGTAAAGGCATGGCAGAACGCCGGCTGCTCCGATGAGGAGATCGCAATGCTCTGCGACATCGCAATGTGCGGCGACCACGGCATCGGCGAGTGCTACGGAAGTGTGCTCGACCTGCCCAAGTGCATAGCAAAGGGCGACGATGTCTGCTCACTTCGCTATCACAAGAAGTAAGTAAAAATCGCAAAGAGCTGTTCCAAAACGGAGCAGCTCATTTTTATTCGGTTATATCTTGTAAAAAGTCCGCCACGAGTGTATACTGAAAGTACAAGTAATATAGGAGTGTGGATTTTTCGTGACAAGACTTTTATGCCTGCTCAGCGGCATGAACGCCGGCGGCGCAGAAACCTTTTTGATGAAGATATACAGGCAGCTGGACAAGAGCAAATATCAAATGGATTTTTGCATCAATGTGCCCGAGAAGTGTTTCTACGAGGACGAGATAACCGCAATGGGTGGAAAGATTTACAGAATCCCGTCAAAGTCAGAAAATGTCAAAGAATTCAAACGACAGCTCACGCAGATAATAAGAGACAATCAATATACCCATGTTCTGAGAGTCACCTCCAACGCCATGGGGTTTATGGAGATGAAGATAGCCAAGCGTGCCGGTGCTAAAGTCTGTGCCGTGCGCTCGAGCAACTCAAACAACGGCGGTGGAATCAAATCCATAGTCGCACACCGTCTCGGCAGACTGCTCTACGGCAGATATGTGGATGTCAAAATCGCACCGTCCGACCTCGCCGCCGAGTACACATTCGGCAAAAGCTACTCCAAGGGCGAAGTTCTGTTGCTCAAAAACGGGCTTGACCTTAACACCTATCGTTTTTCCGACACCGAACGCAAAAAAGTCAGAGATGAATTCGACATCGACGAAAACCAGCTTGTTTTCTGCAATGTAGGCAGATTCGTACCGCAGAAGAACCACAAATTTCTGCTCGAAATATTCAAAAATATTCTGGAAAAATCGCCCGACAGCAAGCTCCTTTTAGTCAGCACAGGACCTCTTGAGGAAGATGTGAAACAGCTTGCCGTGGACATAGGCATAAGCGAACAGGTAATTTTCACAGGTGTTCGCTCCGACATTCCGAGCATACTTTCCGCCGCAGATGTCACGATAATGCCGTCGCTCTATGAGGGTATGCCAAACGCAATCATAGAAGCGCAAACAACCGGTCTGCCGTGCCTCATCGCCGACACGATAACCAAAACTGCGGATATAACGGGTCTTGTTAAGTTTCTTCCCCTCTCCTGCCCTGCCTGCGAATGGGCGGAAAAAGCAGTGAGTATGTATTCTCCCATCCGCAAAGACACCGCCTCGCTGTGCGAAAAGGCAGGTTACAGCATAGACAGCGTGACAGAAAATTTCGTCAATGCGGTGTTTAAAAAGCAATGAATAAAAAAATTGAGGGACGGTATAAAACCGTCCCTTTTCTCATTCGCTTTGGGTTATTTCAAATTCAAACTTAGCGTTATCCTCATACCACAGGGGGAAGTTTGTGCCCCAGACATTGTCACAAAGGACATATGCTATGCCATCTGCGGTGGTCTCGAGTTTATTGTCATACTCGAGGATTTTGCCCCTGCCTATCGAAATCAGAGGCGAATGAAGATTGACGAAATCAAATTCACCTGCATCGGTTTTGAATATACATTTTTCAACCGCATTGAGGTTTCTGCCGCCCATCGATACTGTGGTGCGATAATCTGTTTTCTCACCGAGCTTGACAAATTCAAAGTCATCTGCCGCCGGATACATATGCAGGAATATCGCCTCGACCAATCGGTTGGCATCCTTGCCAAACCACGACACGCCGACTTTCAGTCCGCCTTTAGAGAGTGTATAGACTATTTGCACATCCCTCGGTGCACCGAGTTCGTTGCAAAGTCTCTCATCGCACTTGAGTTTCGCCATCACACTAACGCAGTCGCCGTCTTTTTTAACACTCACGCTCTCGGCGGCATAGAAAAATCTGCCGGCGGGATACTTGCCCTCAACATATTTCAAAAGCGGCTTGCCGAAGTCGGCGTAACCCCATGAATAGTTGACATCCATATTGCGTGAGTAGTGTTCAAACCAATAGTCATAATCCGCCTTTGAATAAGAGCGGTACTCAATAATCGGGCTGTCGTTTTCTTTTATTATCTCGTTTTGCTTATATGTGAGCCTGCCTATTGCGCCGTGAGCGTTTATCGAAAGCGTATAATCGCCGACACTTATCGGCTCGGAATACGGCACACCGCCAAGATCCTCAGCCTGCTCGGGACGAAGTTTATTAAGGCTCGCCTGTGCCTCAACCCGGTGCTCGGCATTGAGTGCAGAAAGTGCTTTGTCTATATACCCTCTCTGCTCCTGCCAGCTCTTCTCCATTGCGCTGTATGCGCCGTAAGTTCTGATTTTTGCTGCCTCAAGATTATAAGGATATTCCCAATCGGGATGCTTTGTCTCAACCTTGTCCGCCGCCCTCGCCGAGCGAAAATCGGACTTGAGATAATTTTCATAGTCGGCAAGACCCATCTTGGAATCAAGTCCGCAGGTGTGCTCACCTATGCACAATAGAGCATCGGAAAAGTCCGCATATTCTTTATCTTCACGCCGCATGGTGCCATTCTCAAGCCACCTGCTTTTAAGGTGCATAAGCGTTCTGAGTGCCGCCGCTTTATACGGGTCGGATGCAGCACCGTGAATCCATGTGTCGCCTATCTCGCCCTCAAACACGGGCAGCCTATCCCTGACTGCCCAGATGCACTCGGCAAATTCGTCGAGCGTGCCTGCCGTAACCTCGTAGTCGGGAAACTCCTTTTGTATGTCCGCAAGCTTTTCAAGCACTCTCTCGGGTGACGGTGCACCTCTGTTATCAACCGTGTGGTCAAAATAGAGCACCTCATCTATTAAATCGCTCTTGAAAGCTCCGCCGTAATCGCCCGAATATACGACGACAACCTGAGCGTCGCCGCACTTCCACAAAAAGCACTCTGGCACTTCCGGCATTGCGGAAACACCGTTTACGCCGATATGCAAAAACTTTATACCGTGCTTTGCAAGCAGCGGCACTATCGCCCTTGTGTGACCCGGCACATCGGTCATTTTCGCAGCAACGGTCTTTTGACCTCGAATAGCATCTATCCCATCAACTATGGACAGTCCGAAGTCGAATGTATCTTTGTCAAAAAGCTCGGTATGTGTAGTAAACGGCAAGCCGTGAGCGGCTATGTCGCCCTGCTTTATCGCACGGACAAGCTCATCCCGTCTCCCCTCGTCCGACTGCTCGAGAGCCTCTTTGATTATCCACGAGCCGGTAGTCCAGACAAAATTTTTCTGTCCGTTCACATTGACCTTTTTCGCAAGTTCTATCGCCCCGGGAATAAAATCCTCGAGATATTTACGCCTGATGTTCTCGGCATAATCCGTGAAGCCTAAATCGAGATGTGTTTTTGAAACAACAATAACTTTTTTCATACTCTGCCTACTTTCGCTGAGAATCTTATCAACAGGATTATATCATAAATTCCATTCACTTGCACTATCAAAATAAAAAGAAAAAAGGCTCACCGTATGGGTGAGCCTCGAAAAAAAATTCAATTACATGAGAGACTTGTAAAGCTCGGTAATTTCCTCAACGCTAGTGTCACGGGGATTGCCGGGTCTGCAAGCATCATCATATGCACTCTGTGCAAGGAAAGCGACATCCTCGGGCTTAACTATCTCTTTGAGGTCTGCGGGGATTCCGACATCTGCGGCGAGCTTCTTAACAGCATCAACAGCCGCCTTGCGGTACTCTTCAACGCTCATGTTCTCTGTGCCCTTAACGCCCATTGCCTTTGCAATGTCACGGTACTTCTCGCCTGTTGCAGGTGCGTTATACTCCATAACGGTCGGCAGGATGATAGCGTTTGCAACACCGTGCGGTGTATCATAAAGTGCGCCGAGCGGATGTGCCATCGAGTGAACGATACCCAGACCGACATTCGAGAAGCCCATACCTGCCACATACTGGCCGAGTGCCATGCCCTCACGACCCTCGGGGGTATTGTCAACTGCGCCTCTGAGTGACTTCGCGATTATCTCAATAGCCTTGAGATGGAACATATCGCTCATCTCCCATGCGCCCTTGGTTATGTAACCCTCGATAGCGTGAGTGAGGGCGTCCATGCCTGTAGCAGCAGTCAGTCCCCTGGGCATTGATGCCATCATATCGGGATCAACAACTGCGACAACGGGGATGTCGTGGACATCAACACAGACCATCTTGCGGCTCTTCTGAGCATCGGTGATGACATAGTTGATAGTGACCTCTGCGGCAGTGCCTGCGGTGGTGGGGACTGCGATTATCGGCACGCTCTTGTGCTTTGTCGGTGCAACACCCTCAAGGCTTCTGACATCGGCAAACTCAGGGTTCTCGATAATAATACCGATTGCCTTTGCGGTGTCCATAGACGAGCCGCCGCCGATAGCCACTATGCAGTCTGCACCGCTTGCCTTGAATGCCTCAACGCCTGCCTGAACATTTTCAATAGTCGGATTCGGCTTTATCTCGCTGAACATCTCATAGGCAATGCCTGCCTCATCAAGAACATCGGTAACTTTCTTCGATACGCCGAACTTGATAAGGTCGGGGTCGGATGCGA
>CAZFZW010000106.1:0-5127 GCA_964523465.1 uncultured Clostridium sp.
CTTTCGTCAACCTGCCATTACATTTGCACACATACAGGCGCATATTTTAAACATCTTGCCACTTTTTTTAAAATGTGTGGATTTATCTTCCTCTTTGTGCTAAAATTTGCGTTGTTACGATTGGGGGAAATCATATGAAAAAGACCTTGAATTACAAAAGAACGATTGCTTCGAGCTTCACTGCGTTCGTGGTGCAGGCGGTCGTTAATAATTTTGCGCCGCTGCTGTTTTTGACATTTCAGGCGCAGTACGGAATAGAGCTTTCCAAAATCACCGTGCTCATAACCGCAAACTTCTTTATCCAGATATTCGTTGACCTTACCGCAGTGCTGTTCGTGGACAGAATCGGCTACCGTGCGTCCACCGTACTCGCTCATGCAATGTGCGCCGCAGGTCTCATCTTTATGACCATATTGCCCGAGATACTGCCCTCGGCGTTTGTCGGACTTATCATTTCCGTGTTCTGCTATGCAGTCGGCGCAGGTCTGCTCGATATTACGATAAATCCCATAATCAACTCCTGCCCCTCGACCGATTCCAATCAGCTGTTATGCCTGCTCCACTCGTTCTACTGCTGGGGCAGTGTGGCGGCAGTCGGTATATCGACAATAGTATTTTCGATTTTCTCGACCTCGAGCTGGAAGTTTATGGCACTCGCATGGGCGGTTCTGCCGATAGTCAATGCCATATCCTTCACCCGTGTGCCGATAGCACCGATAATGGACGAAAATGAGGAGAGACTTTCACTGAGCGATATGCTCAAGACCAAGGCGTTTTGGGTGTTTATGATACTTATCCTCTGTGCAGGCTCGAGCGAGCAGGCAGTCAGCCAGTGGGCATCCACATTTGCGGAAAAAGCACTTGGACTTTCAAAGACCGTCGGCGACCTCGCAGGCCCGATGCTGTTCTCAATACTTATGGGTATAGCACGCTTCTCCTACGGCAAGTTCGGCGATAAGATAAATCTTGATTCCATGATGCTTGTCAGCGGTTGCGTCTGCACTGCGTCTTATCTGCTCATTTCGCTCACCTCGTCGCCGATACTCGGACTTGTCGGCGTTGCACTTTGCGGACTTTCTTCGGGCATACTCTGGCCGGGTACTATCGGCAAGATGTCCTCGGCTCTGCACGGCGGCGGTACACTGATGTATGCAATACTCTGCCTCGGTGGCGACATAGGTTGCTCGGCAGGCCCCACCTTTGCCGGAATGATGGCGAGTGCTTTCGGTGATGACCTGAAAAAAGGTATACTCTGCGCTATTATTTTCCCGCTTACTCTTTCTGTGATTATCCTCGTCAGAGAGATAATAATTCCCCGTTCACGCTCGAAAGGCGGCAAAACCTTATGAAAAAGAACTACTCGTCAACGATAAGAGCCTGTTTTACGGGCTATGTCGTTCAGTCGATAGTCAATAATTTTGTGCCCCTGCTGTTCTTGACTTTCAACAGGAGCTACGGAATAGAGCTTTCAAAAATAACCGCACTTATAACTGTCAATTTTATTCTTCAACTTTGCGTTGACCTGCTTTCGGCGTTCTTTATCGATAAGATAGGCTACAGGGCGGCGGCGATACTCGCCCATATTTTTGCGGCGGCAGGTTTAATATCACTGACCGTTTTGCCCGATGTTATGCCCACGCCGTTTTCGGGACTTTTAGTTTCCGTTATGCTCTATGCGGTCGGCGGCGGATTGCTTGAAGTTATAGTCAGTCCGATAGTCGAGGCGTGCCCGACTGATAACAAAGAGAAGATGATGAGCCTGCTCCATTCGTTTTACTGCTGGGGCAGCGTGGCGGTCGTGGGACTCTCAACTGTGTATTTTACGGTGTTCACTACCGATAACTGGAAATATCTCGCCCTGCTCTGGGCGGCCATACCGATAGCCAATGCATTGAATTTCATCCGTGTTCCGATAGCACCGCTCATTGAGGACGGTGAAAAGGGACTGTCGTTCAAAGAACTGCTCACAAACAAACTGTTTTGGATGTTTATGCTGCTCATACTCTGCTCGGGTGCGAGCGAACAGGCGGTCAGCCAGTGGGCGTCCACTTTTGCGGAAAAGGGACTCGGTGTGTCAAAGACCGTCGGTGACCTTGCGGGACCGATGCTCTTCTCGGTGCTTATGGGAACTTCCCGTGTGATCTACGGCAAGTTCGGTGATAAAATAAACCTTGACTCGATGATGCTTATGAGCGGCGTGTTGTGTATGGCGTCTTATCTGCTGATTTCACTGAGCTCTTCGGCAGTGCTCGGCCTTGTCGGAGTTGCCCTGTGCGGCTTCTCGGTCGGCATAATGTGGCCCGGCACTTTCAGCAAAGCCTCTGCGGGGATAAAGGGCGGCGGCACGGCGATGTTTGCGTTGCTTGCTCTCGGCGGCGACCTCGGATGTTCATCCGGGCCGACTTTCGCAGGAATTGCCTCAAGTGCTTTCGGAGATGATTTGAAAAAGGGCATACTCTGCGCTATAATTTTCCCGGCATTGTTGACGGTACTGACTCTTTTCACAAAACGAAAAAAGGAAAAAGCATAAATTACGGCTCTCCCGAATCAACTCGGGGGAGCTTTTTATACATTTGTCGTTTATCGATAATGTGTTACTTTTTGCCATTTTGCCGCAATTTCGGTTTACATTTGCTTTTTGCAATGTTATGATATATATGAGGATTTTCACCCTTGTGAATCCTGTTAAACGCACAGCAAATACTATGTGAAAAAATAAGGAGAACTCAAATGAGCATAAGCAATATTCTGTCTATGGCAGGCGGACTCGGGCTGTTTCTGTTCGGCATACGGACAATGGGAGACGGACTTGAGAATGCCGCAGGTTCAAAGCTCAAAAAACTGCTCGAGGTGCTCACCGGAAACCGCTTTCTGGCAGTGGTTGTCGGATTTGTCGTCACGGCAATAATTCAGTCCTCTACTGCGACCACTGTTATGGTCGTCGGATTTGTCAACGCCGGTATGATGTCGCTTGCACAGGCGGTCGGTGTTATAATGGGCGCAAATATCGGAACTACCGTAACTTCACTGCTTATCGCACTGAACTTCTCCGATGTTGCCGCTGCTGCGGTGCTCGTCGGAATCGTGCTGATTATGGCATCGAAAAAGACGGTGGTCAAGAATCTCGGTGCTATTTTCACCGGCTTCGGATTGCTTTTCCTCGGTATAAATATGATGTCCACCGCTATGGCTCCCTTGAGAGACAGCGAAGGCTTTATGAATTTCATAATCACGGTTTCCGAGTCACCGCTCAGACCTCTGTTCGGCATACTTCTCGGTATAATCATGACTGCCGTGCTCCAAAGTTCCTCGGCCTCGGTCGGCGTACTTCAGACTCTTGCCATGCAGGGACTTGTGCCGCTCAAGTTTTCTGTCTTTGTCCTCTACGGACAGAACATCGGTACCTGCCTTACTACGCTTATCACAACAGTCGGTGCGAAGAAAAACTCAAAGCGTGCCGCAGTTATCCACCTGCTTTTCAATGTTATCGGCACGGTGATATTTATTCTTCTTTCCGTATTCACACCTTATGTTGCGTGGATAGAAGCACTTACCGATGACCCGATGACACAGATAGCGCTGTCGCATATCGTGTTTAAT
Organism: uncultured Clostridium sp.; assembly: GCA_964523465.1. GTDB lineage: Bacteria > Bacillota > Clostridia > Oscillospirales > Acutalibacteraceae > CAG-177. The sequence goes on from CAZFZW010000106.1 coordinate 3,601, forward strand.
ATAGTTTCGACGGTGGTTATGTTCCCGTTTGCAAAGCTGCTTGTCAAGCTTTCGTGCCTGATCGTGCCCGGCAGTGACGACAGCGAGAGCGAGATGCACTGTGAGTTCATTGACGACAGACTGCTCAACACGCCGCCCTTTGCCGTTATGCAGGTGAGCAATGAGGTGGCGAGAATGGCAAAGCTCGCAAGAGATAACTTTGAGACGGGTGCATATGCACTGATAAACCGCAGTGAAAAAGACCTCGACAAGGTATCTCAGCGTGAGGAAGTCATAAACTATCTCAATCACAGTATTACCGCTTATCTCGTCAAACTGAACGCCCTTGATATTTCCGACAGCGATGCCGATTATATCGCAAGAGTTTTCCATGTAATAAACGATATCGAGCGTGTCGGTGACCATGCACTTAACCTTGCCGAGGCGGCTCAGCATAATGTTGGGGACGGACTGAAATTCTCATCTCCTGCCGAGGATGAATTAAACGAGCTGTGTCGCACGGTACTCGATTTGCTTGATGGTGCAATAGCTGCATTTGACGCTCAAAAACTTGACGGGGATGAAGCGAAGAGACTTTCCGCACTTGAGGACAGAATAGACGACCTGACCCTCGAGTGCCAGGATGCACATATCTTCCGTCTCAACCGCAAGGAGTGCAACACCGAGGCGGGTATGCTCTATCTCAATACCGTTACCGATTTCGAGCGTGTCGGCGACCATGCGATAAATATCGCGTTTCTTGCAAAATCATAATAAATTTAAAAATACCTCTTGCATTTTTCATAAGGATGAGGTACAATACAAACAGAACATTTGTACGAACACTTTTCGCTCTGAAAGGAAGAAAGATTATGGCAGATAAACAGAAGGCACTTGAAACCGCACTTGCACAGATTGAAAAGAGCTACGGTAAGGGCGCAATTATGAGACTCGGTCAGAATACCGCCATGAACATCGAGGCTATTCCGACAGGCTCCGTTACTCTCGATGCCGCAACAGGTATCGGCGGACTTCCCCGTGGCAGAATAATTGAGATTTTCGGCCCTGAATCTTCCGGTAAAACCACACTTGCCCTCCATGCAGTCGCAGAGGCTCAGAAGCTCGGCGGCGAGGCGGCGTTTATCGATGCCGAGCACGCTCTTGACCCTGTTTATGCGGCAAACCTCGGCGTTGATGTCGATGCACTTCTGGTCTCTCAGCCGGATAACGGTGAGCAGGCACTTGAGATAACCGAGGCACTCACACGCTCCGGCGCTATTGATATAATTGTTGTTGACTCCGTTGCGGCACTTGTTCCCCGCTCGGAGATTGAGGGCGATATGGGCGATTCCCATGTCGGTCTCCATGCACGCCTTATGTCTCAGGCACTCAGAAAGCTTGCAGGTGCCATTTCAAAATCGAATACTGTCATAATTTTCATAAATCAGCTTCGTGAAAAGGTCGGTGTGGTCTACGGTAACCCGGAAGTTACCACCGGCGGCCGTGCGCTCAAGTTCTATGCCACAATGCGTATCGATGTACGCAAGG
>CAZFZW010000107.1:0-5114 GCA_964523465.1 uncultured Clostridium sp.
CAATGACCGGTGACGGTGTCAACGATGCTCCGTCCATCAAGGCAGCAGACATCGGCATCGGAATGGGTATCACAGGCACCGATGTCACAAAGGGCGTTGCCGACATGGTTCTTGCGGACGACAACTTCGCAACAATAGTCAATGCCGTTGAAGAGGGCAGAAAGATCTACGACAATGTCTGTAAGGTTCTTCAGTTCCAGCTTTCAACCAATATGTCCGAGGTTATCATTATGTTCGTAGCCTCGATTCTCAACATAAAGCTCCTTTCACCTGTCCACCTGCTGTGGATAAACATGGTCACCGACTCCCTGCCCGGTCTTGCACTCGGCATGGAAAAGGCAGAGGGCAACCTCATGAAGAGAAAGCCCAGACCCACAACGGACGGCATATTCTCAAACGGTGCAGGCTTTGATATGGTCTGGCAGGGTGTTTATCTTGCCATAGTCGAGCTTGCCGCATATGTTATAGGTTTCTATCTCGAGGGTGATGCAAGAGGTTTTGCAGGCTTCTTCTCAGGTGAAGAATGCATCAACGCAATGGCAATGGCATTCTTAACCGTCAACTTCGCCGAAATGATGTGCGCTATTAATATGCGTTCGAGAACAGGCTCTATCTTCTCGAAGAGTATGTTCAAGAATATGAACTGGTGGCTTGTCGGTGCATTCTTTGCAACCACCGCACTGACTCTTGCAGCTATCTACATCCCCGGACTTTCCGATGTGTTCGGCATTCAGCCCGGAACATTCCAGCTCGAAGAACTGCTCATTTCCGCAGGTCTTGCACTCTCCACGATTCCCGTGTTTGAGTTCGGCAAGGCTATCAGAAGAGCTTCGAACCGCAAAAAAGAAGCGAAGGCGGCATAATTTCGTTTCGTTCAAAAGCAAAATGTACGATTCCCTGTATGGTAAAACATACAGGGAATTTTTTTATGTCTTGATGCCAAGACCGAAAAAGAGCACATCTTTGTCCCTGCGGAGCAAAAACAGATAAAATTTAACGGTTTTTTTACTGATATTTTAGTAATATCTTAAAAGTTTTTATTGAAATCTATGGTAATGTGTGCTATAATTTCTTCAAAACTGCGGTAAAAATTTATGCAGTAAATCTAAAAGCGCACTGCGCTCTGACAAGGAGGACTTTTTTTGAAAGCATATAACGCTCAGGACATCAGGAACATCGCCATAGCAGGTCACGGTGGAAGAGGTAAGACTACTCTCGCTGAGGCTATGATCTATACAGCTAAGGGAAGCGACAGACTCGGCAGAGTTTCGGACGGCACAACCGTGCTTGACTTTGATGCCGAAGAGAAGAAGCGTAAGGTTTCAGTCTCGTCCGCCCTTGCCGCTATCGAGTGGAACGGTGCGAAGATAAACATACTCGACACTCCCGGTCTGTTTGACTTTGCAGGCGGAATGAGCGAGGGCATACGCGCAGCGGACAGCGTACTCATTGTTACCGCAGCAGGCTCCGGCTTTGATGTCGGTGCTGAAAAGGCACTCAAGGCAGCTAACGCAAGAGGAATCTCGAGAATGTTCGCAATCACACGCTGCGATGCCGAAAATACCGATTTCTACAAGACCTTTGCGGCTATCAAGTCCGCTGTTGGCGGTGCTATCTGCCCCGTCATCGTTCCTCATATGGAGAACGGCAAGGTCGCATCTTATGTGAATCTCGCCTCTCGCAAGGCGTTCATATATGACGGTGCGGAGAAGAAAGAGATTGATATGCCTGCCGACCCTCAGCTTGACGAGATGCTCGACATCCTAACCGAGGCAGTCGCATCAAGCGACGATGAGCTTATGGAGAAGTTCTTCGCAGGTGAGACATTCACCCGTCAGGAGATAATCAAGGCTCTCAACTCGGGTGTCAGCGACGGTTCTGTTATTCCCGTTTACGCCTGTGCAGGCTATACTTGCGAGGCCATTGATCTGCTGCTTGACGAGATAGTTTATTCCGCTCCCTCAGCCGCCGACAAGGCAGGCGAGAACGACATAGCCTGTGACGAGAACGGCCATCTTGCGGCGATCTGCTTTAAGACCATAGCTGACCCGTTTGTTGGCAAGATGTCTTTCTTCAAGGTCATTTCGGGCAAGATAACCTCCGATACCCCTGCATATAACGCACGCACCGAAGAGAGCGAGCGTATGGGCAAGATAATCACCCTCAAAGGCAGCAAGCAGGAAGATGCGGCTTGTATCCCTGCCGGTGATATAGGTGTCGTGACAAAGCTTGCAGGTGTCAAGACGGGCGACACAATCTGCTCGGCAAAGCATCCCGCAGTGCTTGACGGCATCAAGTTCCCGACACCGTGCCTTTCAATGGCAGTCAAGGTTCGCAAAAAGGGCGACGAAGAAAAGGTGGCGGCGAGCCTTATCAGACTTCTCGAAGAAGACCCGACAATATCGTTTGTTATCAATAAAGAGACCCGTGAACAGGTTCTCTCAGGTCTGGGCGAGCAGCATCTTGATGTTATCGTCTCCAAGCTCAAGAATAAGTTCGGTGTTGAGGTTGACCTCGCCGTGCCGAAGGTTGCATATAGAGAGTCAATACGCAAGAAAGTCGAAGTTCAGGGCAGACATAAGAAACAGTCAGGCGGTCACGGCCAGTTCGGCGATGTTTTCATCCGCTTCGAACCCTGTGAGAGCGATGACCTCGTGTTCGCAGAAGAGGTTGTCGGCGGTTCCGTGCCGAAGAACTTCTTCCCGGCAGTTGAAAAGGGTCTGCGTGACAGCGTTAAGAGAGGTGTGCTTGCAGGCTATCCCATGGTCGGCATAAAGGCGACACTCTATGACGGCTCTTATCATCCCGTCGATTCTTCGGAAATGGCGTTCAAGACAGCTGCCAACATAGCATATAAGAACGGTATTCCTCAGGCAAACCCCGTCATTCTCGAGCCTATCGGCACACTCAAGGCATATATGCCCGATGAAAACCTCGGTGATATAATGGGCGATGTCACAAAACGTCGTGGCCGTGTTCTCGGCATGGGCCCGTCCGATGAGCCGAAGATTCAGGAGCTTGTTGCCGAAGTACCCATGGGCGAAATGGGCGACTTCTCAACCGTCCTGCGTTCCGTTACGGCAGGCAGAGGCTGGTTCACTCTTGAGTTTGCCCGCTACGAGGATGCTCCGCCCGTAGTTGCACAGAAAGTAATAGAAGATGCCAAGGCAAACGAGGCCGAGAGCGACAAATAAGATACATAGAAAATGCCCTCCGAGAGTGCGATACTTTCGGAGGACAGTTCATTGTGTGACAGAGAAAAATCACGCCCGGGGAGGGGCGTATGCTCAAAAAGTTTGTGGAGCGCATCGATATTGCTACGCTCCGCTTTTTTGTGTCGGAACATATGACAAAGATTATCCAAAGCCCACGGCTCGCCCTTGGGGGAGCCGAGTGTGTTTCTTAGTCTGTTGATTTTATTGAACTTTTTCTATTCAACTAAAAGTCACGATGTATGAAAAAACAGCCCCGAAAATCAACGATTTCGGGACTGTAACTTTTTTGTGATCACTCGGGATTTCCCTGAGTGCTTATTTATTGTCGTTAGTCTTAACTACGAAGTCAACTGCTCCGCCGGTGTTGGTGACGCAGACTTCATAATCGCCGAAACGGCCGTAGATGTTGTCTACCGATGCATCAACAACATATCCCCATGTGCCGCTGACAATCTTGCCGGTGGTGTTGTCAATCTTAACAACGACCTTGCAGTTCTCATACTTGAGAAGGATGCTGCCCTTTGAATAGTCAACAGTGATACCCGAGAGAGCATCGAAAACAGCGGTGATGTTGCCGACAGTGCCGACGGTGTGACCGACAGGACCGGTGATGTTGCTCTTGGTGTACTGGTCATCTGTCTGACCCTTTACATTGAGGGTGACAACAGTGTACTTTCCGTCCACAACTGCGTTAGCGGAGGTGATGTCGGAAGCCTGAATGCTCTGATGGTCACCGGGAACGGTGAGGACATCGATGGAGTTTGCCTTGAGTGCGGCAGATGCGATGCTCTTGAACAGAGAAAGAGCGGCCTTTTCAAAAGTATTCTTCGGAACGAAGTCGATACGCTTGAGGGTCATATACTGCTTTGCATCTATGGACTTTGTGTTAGCGGCGGCTGCCTTGTAATAGGCAACGACACGGCTGATGTTGGTGGAGTTGAATCCGGCGTAGATGTTGGGCTTGTAGTTGTCTTTTCCTGTCTGCGGCTTGCTGCTCGAGGAGGAGCTGCTGCCCTTCTCGGTGCTTTCAACCTCGCTGTCTGTTACATCGTCGGAAGCGGACTCGCCGTCGGGCAGAGTTGCGTCTACATCATCGTCATTGATGACTTCGCCGTTGTAGGGTGTGGATTCGTTTGTTGTCTTGTCGTCCTGCTTCTCTTTCTTACAGGCAGCGAAAGAAAGAACCATGGCAATTGCAAGGACAGCTGCGAGAACACGCATCAATTTCTTGTTCATTTTTATCTCTCCTTGGTAAATTAAAATCTCTGTCTTAGTCTATATTTTAATTCATAGTGCCTGCAAGGTCAAGAAAAAACTTGTAAAAAAACACATCAGAAAATTAATTTTTAATAAATTCCCAATATTCAATAAGAAAAAGGTGTGTTTTCGGGCGTTTTTTACGGGCGAAATTAAAGTGCATACGCACTTTAAAACGAAAAGAAAACCGACCTGCGGCTTGTAACCACGGGTCGGCGGAGTTTATGCAGTTTTGTTCGACTTATGCGATGATATCGCCCATGAGGCCGGGAGCTGCACAGGCTGCATTGGACTCATCGGTGTCAATGTGCATTGCAAGAGCAAACTTCGGGCTGACTCTGACAACGACATCGTCAAAAACGAGCGAACGACCGTTTGTCTCAACCTTAACGCTGACGATCTGCTTGTCCTCAAGGCCGTACTTCTCGGCATCTTCGGGAGTTGCGTGTATGTGTCTCTTAGCTGCGATAACGCCGCAGTCAAGCTCAACCTCACCCTTGGGGCCGACGAGCTTGCAGGCACCGCTGCCCTCAATGTCGCCGCTCTCTCTGATGGGTGCGGTAACGCCGATAGAACGGGCATCGGTAAGTGAAAGCTCAACCTGGTTTGCAGGGCGGACAGGGCCGAGAATGGAAACAGCCG
>CAZFZW010000108.1:0-5085 GCA_964523465.1 uncultured Clostridium sp.
GGGAATCAGATTCAATGCCTTTAGATAATAGCCAGTTTTTCATCTGTGCTACAGAGTTTGGATTTTCAAGGTCAGTTTTATCTTTTAATGTTCCCATAAGTCTTGCTTTACTGAAGGTGTCAAACTTAATCGCATTTGTAACGACATCCATATCAAGCATAATGCCTCTGTCATTGATTTCCTGGTCGATATGATATTCTTCCCATACACTGTCAGGCGCAGGAAAGCGGGAGAGTTTCTGCTGAATGGATAATTCAACTTCAACATCTCTTTTATTATAATTTTTAAATAGTTCCCATTTGTCGGGAGCATCTGATGGCATATTTCTTGTTCTGCCACCATTGGTCTTTGTAGGTTTGCAGGGAACACAGAAATACTTGATGAGGTCTTTGCCTTCCTTCAATTTTTGCTGTTCAAGACCAAGTACAGCACCGACACCCTCAAGAGAAAGTGGCAGCCCCATATAGGCAGACCATATCATGCTGCATTTCCATGAGGAAGGGGCAAGGTAATTACTGACGGAATCCTCCGGGACACTGTAGCTTTTAAAGTATTCAGGGTAATTTCTTTTAAGCCAGTAGGAGAGAAAGATACGCTCAAATGATGCATTGAATGCCCATTTTGTTACGGAATCATCGGTAAGTGCCATAAGTATTTCATCCGGGATTTTTTCACCGTTTGCTACATCAATAACAATAACGGGTTCATCATTAATGGAATATCCAAACAGAAGGATTTCTGCATCGGAGGATTCGGCATAAGGATAAACACCATTTTTGATTGGCACACTGGAGTAGGTTTCAAGGTCAATAGATAATTTTTTTATGTTTTCTGAAATTTGCATATTTTGGCTCCTTTATTATGAAAATGGGGCAGCAGAGGAAGTATCCTCAACTGCCCGTATGTGTGTTACCTAAGATTAAGCAAGAAAATCGTCATCATCTTCTGTAGCAAAATCGTCCTCAGCTCTTGACTTACCACCGAGTGGCTCGCCATCTCTTAACTTCTGAAGATTGTTAAGACCACAGGCAATACCACGATTACCATTCACATTGAAAGCATAGAAGTTGATGGATGCCCTGCCATAAATGCCGGAATACATCTCTGAACGCTCAATGATAGGCTGTCTGTTAGCATCCACGATACCGGGAGCAGAAGCAGAGTTCGCATTTACAAAGTAGCTGTTAGCATAAGCCTCATCATCGGGTCTTTCAATGTCGCCGTCACGAAGCGGGTTCTTGATAGCTGTAAGAGGCGGTACTGACTTTCCGTTGCCCTTAAGCTTTGACTGACCTTCCTCATAAGCAGCCTGAATGGCAGCTTTAATCTTATCAATCGTAACAGTATCTGACTTCGGAATAATAAGCGAAACCGAATACTTTGGTTTGCCACCATCAATTGCTTTTGGCTCCCAGGCATTAAGGTATGACATTCTTGTGTCAGGACCTGTAATAACCTTAGTTGTTCTGATTGCCGGGTACTTTGCTGAGATAGTTGACTTAATTTCCATAATTTTTTCCTCCTAATTTTCATTAAAATCATCGTTTGCTGTGTTGAGTGCCTGTCGCTTGTCCGACTCAGGCACAAGAGTCGGTTTTCCCTGTGGCTTTTCAATTAAACCACCGAGGAGTTCGTTGAACCTCTGCTTACCAAGAAGCGAGGTCATAGCTGTTATTTCGAGAAGTTTCTTCTCGTATGGGTCAAATCCTGCATCGGTTACTGCAGTTGCTACAGCTTCTGCATTTACATATCTGCGATTTGATTTTCCCTCGACTACTTTGTAGCCATTGTACTTGGTGCCACTTAAGGCTTGTCCAAGTGCATATTCCTTGATGTCATTTACCCATGAAACAAGGTCATCGATTTTGGGCAGAATGGCTGCAATCTCTGAAGTTTCAAGTGTGTCCGGCATCGCAAAATCATATTTGGCAAGTTCAAGGTTATATTCTGCTCGTTTCCTGCAGGTAGCCTTAATCTTACAAAAGGTGCAGTGGTCACCTGCTTTAAATTCGCCACCGCCCTCATAAGCTAACCTGGCAGTAGGAGCAAGAACTGTATCTGCCCATGAGAGCAGGTCAGCCTTTGACATTTCACAGGTGGAAATATTATCCCTGCGTGGTTGGAAGATTGTCATCTTCACAGTCTTAATGTCATAAATGCCATCGTAGATATCCAATGCTCCCAGTGCATAACACAGCATCTGAGAGTTTTGTTCTGCGTCTACCAGAACTCCAAGACCATACTTGAAGTCGATAATATGAAGAACACTATCGGCTACGATAAGACAGTCACCTGTACCAAAACCATCCGGCCCCCATTTGGAAAAATCTAATCTCTGTTCTACAAGAACAATAGGGTCGTTACATAGTTTCTTTGCATCTTCGTATGATTCCATAACAAAGTTGCGATATTCCTCTGTGCAGTTTTCCATCTCTGTATCATAGAAGGAGAGATTTTCAGTGGGATTGGCACCTGCCTGTCCAAGTGCTGCAAGAACCTTATACTCACAAAGCTCATGTGCATCGGTTCCCTGCTGTGCATAAGGGCTTGCTCTGTCCTTGATGTCAGCGCATAACTTTGCAGAAGGTGGGCAGTTAAGCCACTGTTTACTTGATGAGGCAGAGAGCAGTGCGTGTTTAGCCATTGCCCACCACCTCCAGTTCTTTGATAAGTGCTGCATACCTATCTTCCGGGACACCCGTAAGAGTTCCGTCAGATGAAAACGCTGCCACGATGCGTTTTACATCCCCTTTGTATTTGCCACCATCGATTTTTGCTTTCTGAGCAAGTCTGGCTCTGACATCCTCTTTGGTATAAGAAACATTTTCTGATGTTTCCTGTGTAGGAGCCGGCTCAGAAACATTTTCTGTTTTGGCAGGCTGTTTCTTTTTGGTCTCAGCTTTTACCTGTTCTGATTCTTCATCAGAAGAGTAGATTTCACTGAGTCTCAAAAAGCTGTCTGCGATTGTCTTAAATAATTCTGTCACTTCTTTTTTGGGCATTGTTAGTTTCCTCCTTTGGCATATTTTTGGCTGTGATTTTCTTTGCAAGCTGTCGGGTAATGACACTGATTGCAATCAGCACATCTGCAATTTCCATATCAAGCTCTGTGATGCCTGCTGCAATGGTGTCTGTATTTGTAACATTTCCCATTGTTGCACCGCCTTTCTGAAAGACTTCTTTTTTCTTTCACTATCCAATGGACATGAAAAGTGAAAATGGGCGGGAACTTTTTTGAGATATTTTTCAGTTCCTTTTGTCCTTCACTTACCAATGGACACAAAAAGTGAAAATGGGCGGAGAAATTTTGAAAAAAGTTTTTTATGAATTTTGCTTTTATATGGTAGAAACTCATTTTGCAGAAAAATTTACCGCCCGTTTTACAAATTTATGTCCATAGGAATGTGAAGGGATAAATAAGTATTCCTATTATTTAACGAAAGGAGCAGTTCTTATGGGAGTAAGCTACAGAAACCAGGAAGGCTATGCTGACCCGGTGCCATATCAGGCAATTTCCAATATGGATACAGTGCAGAAACGTTATATGCCGATGGTGTATATCTGTTCTGCCTATAGAGGAGATGTGGAAGAAAATATATGCAAAGCAAGAAAGTATTGCAGATATGCTGTGGACAAAGGTGTGATACCGATAGCACCACATCTGTTACTGCCACAATTTATGGAAGAAGAAACAGAGCGAGAGCTTGCAATGTTTATGGATATTGCGATTCTTTCCAAATGTAAGGAATTGTGGGTGTTTGGTGAACCGACAGCCGGGATGCAAAACGAGATAGCCTATGCCAAACGTAAGCAGATGACAGTGAGATATTTTAACGAAGATATGGAGGAGGAAGCGTAAATGCAGATGACATTATGTAGTGCGACCTGTGTAGGCAATGCTGCAAACTGTAATTATCCCAATAAGGTAGTGGCAGATGATGTGCAGAAGATGGAATCAGTAGTGACACAGGACCATGTATGTGCAGTTTATAAAGGAAATCGCAGAAGTAATGATAATTTCATTGAATCAGATGTGATTCCTATGGATATTGACAATGACCATAGTGATAATCCGGCAGACTGGATTACGGAAGACAAGATGGATGAGTTATTTGGCAGTATTGATTATGTGTTAGTCCCAAGCCGACACCATATGCTTGAGAAAGACGGGCAGTCAGAAAGACCAAGATATCATGCTTATTTTCCTATAGAAAAATGTACAGATGCAGAACAGTACACTGCCATGAAGGTCGCAATCCAGAAAGCCTACCCGTTTTTTGATGATAATGCTTTGGATGCTGCAAGGTTTTTATTTGGGTCAAGTACCAGTGAGATTGTATGGCATGAAGGCTGGATGAGCATTATGGATGACATCGAAACGGATGAAGAGCCGGATGATGGAGATTTTGATGATGGTGTAATCAGCGGTCCTATTACACAGGGAAGTCGTAATAAAACATTATCCCTTTTTGCGGGAAAGGTTCTGAAGAGATATGGAGAGTGTGACAAATCACATGAAGCTTTTATGGAACAGGCAGATAAGTGTGACCCGCCGCTCGGAGATGCAGAGCTTAAGACAATATGGAACTCAGCATTGAAGTTCTTCAGAAATAAGATTAGTGGCAGTAACGGGTATGTTCCGCCCGACCAGTACAATAATGATTTCGGCGGTGAGCCGGGTTCGTTAAGACCAGAAGATTACTCAGATATTGGACAGGCAAAGGTGCTTGCAAGAGTATACGGTGATGAACTGAAATATACAGCAGCAACCGACTACATCCGATTTGATGGGAAAGTGTGGGTGGAAGATAAGCAAATGGCTGTAGGAGCGTGTGTGGATTTTCTTGATTTACAGTTAGAGGATGCAACAACCTATTTGGAAACAGCACAGAAAGCACTCATCAAAGCGGGATATGATGAAGCAGTTGTAAAACAGGGTTCAAAAGCACTCTCAAAAGAGATAAAGGAAAAAGACCTTATTATCTTTTATATGCTTGTGGGTGCAGAGAAATATCTTGCTTTTACGATGAAACGCAGAGATTACAAATATGTTACTTCTGCACTGAATCTGGCAAAGTCAATGCT
>CAZFZW010000109.1:0-5071 GCA_964523465.1 uncultured Clostridium sp.
AAATACTGTTTCATCATCGGAGAAAGCTCTGCCATTCCGATACCGTCCTCTCTGCAAAAAAGCAAAATAGAAAGCTCACTGCTCCGCAGGGGTTAGCCTGCGGAGCGAAAAGTCAAAATCAGCAGCCGGAGCAGCCGGAGCAGTCTCCACCGCAGTGGTGCTCTTCCTCGGGCTCGCAGGTTGCAGGATCTTCACCCTGAATGCAAAGAGCGAGTATACCGGTGATATAATGCATCATTTCATCTATCTCGGCTCTTGCTACCTCATAGTCACGCATATGCTCATTGTCCATAACCTTCTTGTAAAGGTCATTGAACTCAGCCTCATAAGCGGCAAGCTTCTGCTCGTTTGCATCTTCCTTGCTTGCTTCATGCTGATAAGACATATGAACGAGCTGTATTTTGCCCATAAGATCGTTGAGATCCTTGTCCTCTTCGTTTGCTTTCTGAGCTGCCTGGAACTTTGCGTATCTTTCATCCTGCTGAATAGCTGCGCCGAGTTCTCTTGTGAGTTTGATAATGTCCATAACTGTACTCCTTAAAAATATTATCTTATATCGTTATCTGCATTGCAGAGATATAACTTAGTTTTCGGAAAGCTCACCTTTGAGCATCCAAATAAGAGCTTCTGTGACTTTGACTGTTTTGAAAGAACCTATCACAGATTCGTCTGCCGGAAACTCGATTATTATATTGCCCTGAGTTCTGCCGGAAATATAGCCGTCTTTTTTCGCTTTGCTTTCGCAGAGAACTCTGTACTCCCTGCCGACCATTGAAGCTGTGCGCTCGGCGGCAATCTCCTCCTGTGCCGCACAAAGTTCGGAGAACCATTTACCCTTTTCCTCACGGGATACGGGGTCGTCCATTTTGGCCGCACGAGTGCCCTCACGGGGCGAGAAAATGAAAGTATAAAGCGAAGTGTACTGTGCTCTCTTAACAAGCTTTACTGTATCTAGAAACTCATCATAAGTTTCCCCGGGGAATCCGACTATAATATCGCTTGTAACCGAAAGGTCGGGCATAACAGTTCTTGCGTACTCCAAAAGCGAGAGATATTTTTCGGCTGTATATCCTCTGTTCATAGCTGCCAGGACACGGTCGTTGCCGCACTGAACAGGCAGATGAAGATGCTTTGCGACTTTTTCGCACTCAGCCATAGTATCAAGCAACTCGTGCGTGCAATCCTTGGGATGTGATGTCATAAATCGAATGATGAAGTCACCCTCGATAGCGTTTATCTGATGCAGAAGAGCGGCAAAATTTATCTCACCCTCGCAGTCATTGCCGTAAGAATTGACATTCTGACCGAGCAGAGTTATCTCTTTATAACCGCTCTTGACAAGCTCACGAGCCTCATTAAGAATAACCTCACTGCTGCGGCTGCGTTCACGGCCTCTGACATAAGGCACAATGCAATAAGTGCAGAAATTGTTGCAACCGTACATTATCGGAAGCCACGCCTTGAACTTGCTGTCTCTGTGAAGCGGCAAATCCTCGGCTATGACGCCCTGTGAATCCTCTGTATCAAACACACGCTTACCGCTCGAAAGCGAACGGTAAAGCAGCTCGGGGAGCTTATGTGAGGCGTGAGTGCCGAAAACTATATCGACAAACGGATAGCTCTGACGGATCTTTTGTGCAACCCTCTCCTGCTGCATCATACATCCGCAGAGGATTATTTTAAAATCGGGGTTCTTCTCTTTTATCTTTTTGAGTGCGCCGACATTGCCGAAAAGCCTGTCCTCGGCGTGCTCTCGCACGGCACAGGTGTTAAAAAGCGATATATCGGCATTCTCGGGCTCTTCGACAAAGCCGAAGCCCATTTTTTCAAGCAAGCCTTTTAATCTCTCGCTGTCCGCAACATTGCCCTGACAGCCGAAGGTGTGTACATACGCCATCGGTTTGCGTCCGTTAAGGCGGGTCTCAAGCACCGTATGTACAAGTGAGCAATACTCAAACTGCCTGTCAAGTTCCGCCTGCGGAACGAGTATATTTCTGTCCTTGGTAAGCGACAAATCCGTTACCCTCCGAAAAAATAATTTATCGGTTAATTATACATCAAAAAACAAAATAGTACAAGCTTTTAAACGCAAAAAGTATGTGCAAGCATATTTCATCTAACGAACTGTAAAAACAAAATGACTACACCTTGTCATTTACGGCAGGTGTAGTCTTTGTCATTTATTTATAGTTCTATCAAAACGGTTTTCACTTCCCATGGACGGAAGTTCAATTTACCGTTTTCAATACCTGAAATTCTATTACCCAGAAGATCGGTCTGTGCGGTAGCCTTTCCGCAAGTGGGATTAAATATCACAACAGCAGGCTCGTCGGAGTAATTGCAAAAACGGGCAAGTAGCGCACCGTTTTCGGGATAAACGGTAGTCAGGATAACTTCACCGCCGTCGGTTCCAAAGTCCGCAGCCGTAAAGGCAGTCATATCGCCGTTGCCTGCATGAGCAGTAGCAACATACGGCTGATAAGAATATGAAACAGCTTTTTTGTGAATATCAGCATCGCTAAGCGACGAGTCAAATGGCAATATAGCAAATTCGTCCTCGAACTCGCCGTCAAGTATCCTTGTTCCGCACATATACAAGTTAGAATAAAGGAGCGGAATCGAGAGAAGATTGCCCCTGACGACCGAGCCCATACAGCCACGATTCATAACGGCAATTCCGTTTTTCTCGTCCCGCAAAGCGACCCAGTAGATTCCGTGCATATAAGTTGACGAATTGAACGATTCCTCGGGCGTTACTGCTTTATCATAAATTATCTTGTCGTCCGTATACCAGTAATCCTCCACATCACGCACATCGCCGCTCCACTCTGAAATGGAATACGGCAAATCACGAACCATTTTGCGGCTGTTGTCAAGATTCAGGTTCATATTGAAGTTGAGCTTGTTTTCATGCGTCATGCCGTCAACGGTAACCGACTTGTGAAGTCCGTGGCACTCGCCCGCTTCGCCGACATGCTCGCCGTGCATAGTGAAATGCACCTTGCAATCGATTCTCGGAGAATCGCCGTTAAACCGCATCTCGAAAGCAAACGGAATACCGCCGATTTCGCCCTGCTGAACCGCAATCGCAAAATTTCTATCGACTTTAACACTCCACTTTCCCTTTGAAAGGCAATGCTCATTCTCCACGAGAGCACTTAAAAGTGCACCGTTGCCATTATCAAAAATGCGGCGGTCCGACTTTATGTCATAAAGATAAGCAATACCGTCGACGGTGAGTTTCAAGCGGTAATTCGGCGTAATGAGCTCGCCTGTTTTTTCGTCATAGCTGTAGCTGTATTCGGCGTTTTCCACGGTAATTCTTTTTGCCGTAAACGGCGGCAGAGTTACACGGACATTGCCGTTTTTCGTTTGCATCCACTCGTCAACAGCAAAGGAATGGAGATTGACAGCAACAGTGGAATCTCTGTACGGCACTGCAAAATGTGACACTATGGATTCGAGAGACTTTTCAATAACCCTGTTCGACGTCTCGAGTGAAAGAGGCAAAAACCGCCTTGAAAGTTCCAAAAGTCCACAGATTGTGATGTCATGGTGTTGCGATATAAGTGCGTATTTCCATGCCTCATCAAGAGTTTCACATTCCGCCTTGCCGCCGAGCATCACTGAAAGTGCATTGATTTTTTCGGCTTGAACCGCTCCGACCTCTGCCGCACGCCCCATATTGAAAATCTCGTTACCGCAATAACCCCAGGGCATTTGAACATGGAAATCGTTGTCCGTTGTGGCAAGCTCATCAAGCGGTTCACCGTAAAGCTCGGGAATCTCATCGAGCAGAATATAACGGCAATTATCACTGTTCTGCGTATACTGCGTAATCGGTTCAATATCCTGACAGACATCATCGTACCGTGAGGCGAGCAGCGGCTCATATTTTGAGAACATCTTCTCAAAATCCTCCACGGAATACAGGTCACTCTCATTCGGCCAGCGTGAAAGAATCCAGTTATCGACGGTACAGCAGTTAAAGCCCCTGCCTTGCCCGTCATAAGTCGGCACTGCAGGCAGTTCGGTTTTGTCCCGTCCTATCCAACGGCCCCACGCAGAATCAAAGGTTTTCGGATAGCCGTAACCCATAACATGAGAGCGAAGAAGTGCCGCTCTATATCCCGAAAGAGAGGCAAGCTGCGGAGTTTGGTTGTTAAGCGCAAACTCTGAGATAGCATAAACGCAGGGAGTTTTGCCAAAAAACCTCATATTGGTTCGCACGGCATAGCTCAACTGCCTTGCGTTTGATTCCTCGGAAATGGCAAGAGAGAGCGGCTGACCGTATGTAGTTGAACCGAGTCCTATTCTGTCGGGATATTTTTCAACAAGTTCCGAAATAAGCCGGAGCAACTCGGGTTCACTCTTTGAAAATTCATCGAATGTAAATGCCTCGTAATCAAGTCCTATTTTCAGTTTTGGGTATTTTTCCATCCATTTGGAAATGTTTTTGAGTCTCGTTTCAAGACGGTCTTTCCAAAGGACATATCCACCGTGCTCATATGTCAGAATATACAGTTTCTTTTCTTTCACAAGCTCACCTCACAAGGGTTAATTTTCATTTTAATTATATAACAATCGGCGGCTTATTGAAAGAATTTTAGATTGTGTGTTTTTGCTAAAAATTCGAGCTGTTATTTGTTACATTAGACGAATATCGGTAAAATACATTTGCAGGCAAATGGTTTTCCCCGTGCTCTCTAATGATGGTAATTTTCTCTTCGTAACTGAATTGGTATTTTCCCATTTTCCTTCAACTCCTTGACTGTTTTTAAAACACATCAAGGTGTCCCGTATTTAAATGTCTATTAGGTATCATATCGATATGACAATCAAAAATGGCCCCGTTTTTCTCTCTAAATCACGGTGGCCTTTGTTATTGGGTTATAAATATCAGGACGGTTTTGGGCACAAAATTAAGCTCTTACGCTTGTACACTTTTAGTATCGAATATGTGCTCTGTATGTACAAGTCAGACATAAAGTAAAAAACCGACTTGTAAAACAAGTCGGTTTTTTATGGCGGAGAGCAAGGGATTCGAACCCTCGAAACGCTTTTGACGTTT
>CAZFZW010000110.1:0-5008 GCA_964523465.1 uncultured Clostridium sp.
CAAAAATAAAGCCTCTGTTTTTGCACAGAGCGACGATTTTTTCCATTGTTTTTTCGGTATTGTTTAGCATAAGCGCTTACTCCCCTATTATTCATTGTAGATAATGATAATCTAAAAAATGCCAAAAGTCAAGGCACATAAAGGACAAAAAGAGGGGCTGATTTTTAGGCTTTTCGGGCAGTTTTTTGAGCAACTGAAATTAACTGTGCAAATTGCCGAAAAAACCGTTTTTAAAGCGAATAAAATAGGAAACAGTAACGGAGTATCGATATGAAAATCTTTAATATATTTTTTATATCTTCTCCCGATTTTTAAAAAAATTTTTAACTTGAAGAGTGGCAATATCGCTATCATATTGACATTTTTTCGATTTACTGTAAAATTATATGTAATATACCCGATTCTATCGCAAAGAGGGGAAAACATTGAAAGAGAAAACAAAAACGCAGTCACTTTTTGACTTCAGCAAGCTGGGTGCCATGCTCGGCTACAACAGTGCAAGCATACTTTTCGGAGGCGGCGGATATATTATCTCGCTGTACTTTCTGTCATTCCTGACAGAGGTTGAAAAGTTGAGCGTTGATCAGGCAGGACTGGTCATAGCTCTGGCGCACATCTGGGATGCCATTACCGACCCCGTTATGGGCGTTATCACCGACCGCACACGCTCAAAGTACGGCAGACACAGGAGATACCTGCTCTGGGGTGCACTCCCGATAGCCATATCGTACTTCTGTCTGTGGAACTCGTTCGGCATATCGGCAAGCGGCAACACCACCGCAACCATGCTCTACTATATGTTCGCCTATATGCTCTACAATACGGCGCTGACTCTCGTCTCCGTGCCGCACACTGCGATGCTGCCTGTCATTGCACCCGAGTATTCGCTCAGAACGCAGTACAATTCCGTGCAGTATATTATGAACTCTGTCGGAATGGTTTCGTCGTTCCTGCTCGTTTCGCTTTCACTCGGATTCACCGATATGGATATGTCGGCATCCTCGAGGCCGAAGTTTATGTTCTTTGGTGCGGTGCTGTGTCTGTGGTTCTCACTGCCGCTGCTTGTGACTTTCAAGTTCACGAAAGAGCCAAGCTCGCTTGATATGCAGCTGCCACCCCTTAATATTTGGATGCTCATAGAGGAATACAAGCAGGTGTTCCGCAACAAGGCGTTCAGACGCTATTTTGCCCTGAGCAGTATGTATACCATGGCAAAGGGATTTTGTGCAAACTCCGACCAGTATTTCATAAAATATGTCGCACAGCGATTCGGATATTTCAACACCCTGCAAAGTATTGCCGGTGCGGCGGAGGCATCGGGCTTCCCCGTCAACTATCTTATGACGATGAAAAAGGGCAAACAGCTTTGCGGAAAAGTGCTCACACCGATTATGGCTATCGGTATAGCCATGAATCTGTTTATTGACAAGAGCACGCCGTTCTGGGTGCTCATTCTTGCGACCATACTTTATAATTTCGGCTTCTCCGGTCCCGGATTCACCGCAACGAATATTCAGCCGGATGTCACCGATGTTGACGAGATGATAACCGGTCGCCGCCGTGAGGGCGTCATCTCGACTTTTAATACGCTCATCAAAAAGACTATCAACGGACTTATGAGTGCATTTACCGGCTTCATTCTCAAGGGATTTGGATTCCGCACGGGTGCCGAGGGTGCAAACGCACTGTATCAGACCTCGTCGGGAATTTTCGGACTCAAGGTTACTTATTGCATAATTCCGCTTGTTTTTGTTGCACTCATTTATTTCTGCATCTTTACTTATAAAATGACGGGCGAAGATCACAGGATGATTCGTGAGGCAATCAAAGAAAAGAAAGAAACCGGAAAATGCACGCTGACTCCCGAGCAGAGAAAACGCTGCGAAGAAATATCGGGTCAGCAGTTCGGCGATATGTGGATAGGTAAGCCCTCGGCGGAGGTTATTGAGGCCGAGTTGAATTTATAAGCAGCCCCTCGTGAAAGGATAATAAGTATTGTCTACTAAGAAGGAAAACATCAGAAATTTCAGCATAATAGCGCATATCGACCACGGAAAATCAACTCTTGCGGACAGACTGCTTGAGTTGACCGACTCCGTGGCGAAGCGTGATATGACAGCGCAGATACTCGATAACATGGACCTCGAGCGTGAGAGAGGTATAACCATAAAGGCTCATGCGGTCAAGATGGATTATACAGCAAAAGACGGTGAGACTTATGAGCTTAATCTCATAGACACTCCCGGCCATGTTGACTTTAACTATGAGGTATCACGCTCTCTCGCCGCCTGTGAGGGTGCGGTGCTCATAATAGATGCATCTCAGGGAATAGAGGCACAGACGCTTGCCAACACCTATCTCGCCCTTGACCACGACCTTGAGATAGTGCCTGTTATAAACAAGATAGACCTGCCTGCCGCAGACCCCGAAAGAGTGGCCGCCGAGGTTGAAGAGGTTATAGGTCTTGACTGCTCGTCCGCTCCCCGAGTTTCGGCAAAGACAGGCGAAAATGTCGAGGATGTGCTAGAAAGAATAGTTGCGGACATTCCCGCACCGGTGACGGATGATAATGTGCCGTTGCGTGCTCTTATTTTTGATTCGATATATGACAGCTACAAGGGCGTAATAGTCTATGTCAGAATAAAAGAGGGCAAGATAAAACCGGGCGACACCATGCGTATGATGGCTACCGGCGCACAGTTTACCGTTGTTGAAGTCGGCTATATGCGAGCGACTAACATGGAGCCGACAGATGAGCTTACCTCGGGCGAGGTCGGATATATAACCGCCTCGATAAAGACGGTCAGCGATGCAAGGGTCGGTGACACTGTGACTACTGCCGAGAATCCTGCCGCACAGCCGCTTGCAGGCTATCGCAAGGTGAATCCCATGGTGTTCTGCGGAGTGTATCCGGCAGACGGTGCGGATTATGAAAATCTCCGTGAAGCACTCGAAAAGCTTCAGCTCAACGACGCTTCGCTCTCTTATGAACCGGAGACGTCGGGCGCACTCGGATTCGGTTTCAGATGCGGATTCCTCGGTTTGCTCCATCTTGAGATAATTCAGGAGCGACTTGAGAGGGAATATGACCTCGACCTTGTCACCACCGTGCCGAGCGTTATATATAAGATACATCTGACCGACGGCAGTGTTATCGAGATAGACAACCCCACACATTATCCCGACCCTGTGAATATCGACTACAGCGAAGAACCGTTCACCAACGCACACATCTATTCGCCGCCCGAATATGTCGGCGCAATAATGGATTTGTGCCAGGAGCGCAGAGGTGTGTTTAAGAATATGACTTACATCGCCTCCGATAGAGTTGATATTCTCTATGAACTGCCGCTCAATGAGATAATTTATGATTTCTTCGACTCGCTCAAGTCACGCACAAGGGGCTATGCCTCGTTTGATTATGAGATAACGGATTACCGCCGCTCGAATCTCGTGAAACTCGATGTGCTTTTGAATGGCGATATAATCGATGCACTTTCGTTTATTATCCACTCTGACAAGGCATACGGCAGGGCGAGAAAGATTGCCGAAAAGCTCAAGGACAATATCCCCCGTCAGCTCTTTGAAATACCGATTCAGATAGCTGTCGGTGGCAAGGTCATCGCCCGTGAGACTGTCAAGGCAATGAGAAAGGATGTCCTTGCAAAGTGCTACGGCGGCGACATCACTCGAAAGAAAAAACTGCTCGAAAAGCAGAAAGAGGGCAAAAAGCGTATGCGCCAGTTCGGTACTGTTGAAGTGCCGCAGGAGGCGTTTATGGCCGTGCTCAAACTTGACGATGATTGATAAAAAGGCATCCGCACACAACAGTTGCGGATGCCTTTTGATTTTTATGCTACATTTCCGGACATCTTCATGGTCAACAGAACCGTAAAGGTGTCCGACTTTACATCTGTTATTAACTTGCCGCCGTACTTTCGGGCGGTGTCCTCGAGAATCTTCAAACCGTAGCCGTGCTCGCTGTTTTGTGGCGCTTTGCGGTTTTTATAATCGGGGAAGAGCGAGTTTTCACTTTTGATGTAAAGAAAACCGTCTTGACTATCGATAAAGCTTGAGACCTTTACATATCCGTCTTTGCCTGCACTTGCGGCGTTGATGGCATTGTCTAAAATGTTGACATATGCTTTGCACAGGTCTATTTCTTCAATTTCCGTTTCCTGCGGTACACGCAGGTCGAAATCATAGAAAATACCGTTTTCTCTGCACAAGGCGGCTTTGTTTGAAGCGATGGAGTTGACAAGTGTATTTTGACAGAACTTTTCGATTCTGACATCGGACACCTCGCTTGTCAGCTGGTCGAGCATTTTCTTTGCGGTTTCACGGTCGGTGTCCGTTCCGCCCTCGACTATTTCATATGCGGTTTGGATTATGTTTGCAAGGTCGTGGCGTATCTTTCTCGCTTTGGTGCTGTTTTCTTCAATATTTTTGTAGTATTCAAGGTTGACTGCGTTTTGGTATTCACGCATTTTCAAGTCCTCTTTGAGCTTTTCATTTTGTGCGGAGTTGAGCATAACATAAAACAGCACTATGTCCGAGAGAATACTGAACACGGCACATATACTGAAAGCGAGCACTGCCGTTCTGTCTCTGTCACGGAGAATTGAGAATATGAGATTTTCGCTTTCCCAGTCCGAGTGCATGAACAGAATACAGCTTGTGTTGAGCAACATAAGCTGACCGACAAGGAATATGATACAGGCAATCATTGTGCGGGTGTTGAGCGTGGCTTTAAGCCCCTTGCGTTTTCTGAAATAGGTGAAAATTATGAAAATGAACACATGAACGAGCATATACGGAGTCATTGCCGCATTTGCTTCGTTGCTGCTCGGGTCTATGCCGATGAAGCTCAATATGTTCACCATGAACATCGAACCGCAGGATTGCAGAGTGAAAATGGCGACCGATACGAATATCTTCGTCTTGAGCTTGTCTTTGTATAAAACCGCCGATGAGATAAAATAATATCCCAGACCGAGGATGACGAGAA
>CAZFZW010000111.1:0-5003 GCA_964523465.1 uncultured Clostridium sp.
GGTAAATGACACCACGAATATAGTACCATTTTTGAGCCGCAATGTAAACAGATAAATAAACTAAAATAATAGAAATTATTTGCCGCAGCTTTTATCAAATTTGTAAAACTTCACTATATAATGTAATAGAAGCTGCGAAAAGACGGATTTTGCGCCGCTCTAAGAAAAATTTTTTGAAAATTCGTTCTCGCCCGAAAATCAAAATTGCCCGAAATTCACGGCTTTTGGCTGAAAAAGGCTGTTTTTGTCCGTTTCGCCTTTTCGCACACGCCGCCGCCGTCCGCACTCGTTCGCACGGTGTGTCAGCTTGATTCTTAATATTTGACAGACAAAATATTTGTGTGTATAATATTCTGTAACATTGGTACTATTGCCGATGAATAATTTTTTACTGAAAGGAGCTAATCCATTCATGGATGACCCCGACCCCGGCAATCTTATTTTTCAAATAATTTTGCTCTTTGTACTTATTTTTATCAATGCCTTTTTTGCAATGAGCGAGATAGCGATAATCTCACTTAATGACACGAAAATAGCAAAAATGGCGGAAGAAGGCAACAAAAAAGCCAAGCAGGTGTTAAAGCTCACTGCGGACTCGAGCGGATTCCTCTCCACTATCCAGATAGGTGTTACCCTTGCCGGCTTCCTGACTTCGGCATCCGCATCGCAGACCTTCGTCGATATGCTCGCAGGAGCAATAGGACGGATTTCGGTTCTCAGCGGTATTCCGACGGGAATTATCAACGGCTTTTCGCTCGTAGTTATTACGCTCATCACCTCGTATTTTTCACTCGTTTTAGGTGAGCTTGCACCAAAGCGCATAGCCATGCAGGCACCCGAGAAGGTGTCGTTTAAGGTGGTTGGCATACTGCTCGGCTTCAAGAAAGTGACGAAACCGTTTGTTAAGGTTCTTTCCGTTTCCACAAACGCTATCGTGCGTCTTTTGGGCTATGACCCCAATGCGGATGAAGAAAATGTTACCGAGGAAGAAATACGCATGATGGTCGATGTCGGTGGAGAAAAGGGCGTTATCGAGGACTCGCAGAAAGAGATGATCAACAACATCTTCGAGTTCGACGACCTCGATGCAGGCGACATAATGACCCACAGAACGGATATGACTGCCGCAGAGATAAACGATCCTTTGAGCGAAATAGTCTCGCTGTCTATGGACAACGGCTATTCGAGAATCCCCGTTTATGATGATGACCCGGACAATATAGTGGGTATTGCGTATGTCAAGGACCTGCTCAAATACATCGGCACGGATCTTCCGAGTGATGTAACACTGCATGATATTATCCGTGAGCCTGTTTTCGTGCCCGAATCCATGCCCTGCGGAGATCTGTTCCAGCAGATGACCGATAAGCACACACAGATGGCAATTGTCGTTGACGAGTTCGGCGGCACGGCAGGTATAGTTACTCTTGAGGACGTACTCGAATCGATAGTCGGCAATATTCAGGATGAATATGACGATGAGGAAGAGGAGATTTCCAGGATAGACGATACGACTTTCACTGTTGACGGCGTGACATATATCGACGAGCTTGATGAAGCTTTTCTTGTCTCGCTGCCCGAGGGCGACTATGATACCGTAGGCGGTTTCATAATCAGTCGACTCGGCTTCCTGCCACAGGACGGCGAGATGAATGAAGTTGAGTATAAAAATCTTCGCTTCACCGTGCTCAATGTCGAGGACAGAAGAATCGGCAGGGTCAAGATAGAGATACTCCCCACCGAGGATGAAGACGAGGATGGAGAGAATGACTCAAAGCGTGAAAAAACCGGATGGTTTGCACAGCGCAGCGAGGATAAAGACAAGGACGAATAATCAAAGCCTCCGTGTAAAAGCGGAGGCTTCTGTAATTTCAGCGAAGTTGGCGGTTTGACATGAGGTAAAAGCTGATGTATAATCGTTTAAAAATAAGACAGACCAACAAGGGGGACGATTATATGACAAAGAGTAAAAAATATTTTATCTCGGCGGCGGCACTGCTGGTACTGTTTGTTGCACTGATTGCCGCAGTTAAATTCGTTGATGTGGGTGCTATAGGACCGCAGGGGTCGGAAATAGGCTTATCAGCAATTAACGGACAGGTTCGTGATACGCTGGGCTTTAGCGATACATGGTACGGTATAACCGATTGGCTCGGTATGCTGTCAATTTTGGTGGCACTCGGATTTGCGTTTTTTGGAGTGTGTCAGCTCGTTCACAGACGCAGTATTAAAAAAGTCGATGCGGATATATATCTGCTTGCGCTTTGCTATACTGTGGCGGCGGCAGTTTATGTGTTCTTTGAAATGTTTGTTGTGAATTACCGCCCCGTGATTTTGGAGGAAAGCCTTGAAGCCTCTTTCCCGTCCTCTCACACGGTGCTTGGCATTTGCTTTATGGGCACGGCGGTGCATCAGTTCTACTGCCGCATAAAAAATAAGCCGCTCAGAGCCGCTGTAATGGCGGCAGGCTCGGCGGTGATAGCTGTAATGGTAGTGGGCAGACTACTCTCGGGTGTACACTGGTTCACCGATATACTGGGCGGAGTGCTCATCGGCTCGGCAATAGTGCTCGCATATCTCGGCACATATGCGAAAATAAAGAGCTGATAAATTAAAAAGAATAACGGCAGAGCTGAAATTTTACTTTCGCTCTGCCGTATTTTTATTTGTAAACTATTCCCTTTCGCTCGGACACTCGCCAGAGTGTGACGGCAATCACCAGACAGATGAATTCCGCTACCGCAACGGTGTACCAGACGAACTGCTCGCCGAAGATGAGCGGTAGGAAGCTTATGCATAGGAAGTTGAAAACTATGCTCCTGCAAGTGTTCAGAACAATCGCATATTGCGTGCGCTTTGTGGAGAACAGATACGACGCTATGACCGCACTTGCGGTTGCGAAAACGAAGTTCAGGCAGTATTTCGGGAGTGCGTCAACGACTATTTCAACAGCCGAGGCATCCGCACCGAAAAGCATACATATCGGCTTGCCGATGAAGAAGGTAAGTATCAGTGCCGCAACGCCGCCTATGCCGCCGAGCAGGAGACCGCTCTTGTAGTAATATTTCAGGCTCTTTTCGTCCTTTGCACCGTAGCTCTGGCCGAACAGCGGCTGTATTCCGGTTGAAAGACCGTACATCAGTGAGGCAAACAGCGAGCCGGTGTAGCCGATGACTGAAAAGGCATTTACATGGGGGTCGCTGATGCCGATGAGTACACGGTTCATCGAAGAAGTTGTAATAGGTGCGGCAAACTGAGAAATCATCTCGGGGAAACCTCTAATGATTATCTTTTTAAACAGTGACGGCTGAAGTTTGAATTTGCAGATTCTGAGCTGACCTCGCTTGAGAAAGAAATGCATCAGCAGAATTACAACTGCGGCTATCTGCGATGCACCTGTTGCGAGTGCGGCACCGCCGACACCCATTTTTAACGGAAAAACAAGCAGCCAGTCGCCGAAAATGTTGAATGCCGTACATGCCAGAGCCGCAACCGTGGCGATTTTCGGGTCGCCGTCATTTCGGCAAAAGTTTGCAAGGCAGGTGAAAAGTCCTGCCGGCAGAGCAAATATGGAATAGTAGAAAATGTATTCCGAGACCATCTCGTGGAAAGTGTCGTTCGCACCGAGCAGGGTCGCTATACCATCCGAACAGGTGGTGCCGATAATCGTAATGACGGAGAACACGACAAGATTTATTGAAAACGAGTGCATGAACGCCTGGTTTGCACCTTGCACATCGCCCCTGCCGAAACGGATTGCCGCAACGGCAACGCCGCCTGTGGCGAACAGTGCGGCTATAGCACCGACTATCATAACAAACGGAATTGCAAGATTGACCGCACCGAGTGCGTCTGTTCCTACGCCGTTGCCGACGAACACTCCGTCAACGATAGTCAGTACGAAAAAAGCCGCATTACTTATCATCGACGGGATTATATACTTACTCAAGTTTTTGCTCTGTACGCTCATATGAAGCTCCTGTGTTTTGTCAGTTTTGATTGAGATAAATTTTAAGATAAGCGGCAAGTGGCTCGACAATATCTTTTACAGCCTTGCCCGAAGTGTTGATGCAAAGGTCATAGCTCGATGCATCGCCCCATTTCTTTGCGGAATATATTTCGTGATAGGAGCGACGCTCTCTGTCTATATCCCTGCATCTGCGAAGAATTTCTCTGTCGCTGAGCTTTTCGTCATCCTTTGCCCTTTCACGGCAACGGGCGAGCTTTGACTCATCGTCGGCACACACGAAGATGTTGAACGGGTTCATATCCTCAAGTACGATATCCGCCGCACGCCCGACGATGACACACGACCCGTCATTTGCGAGCTTTTTGATAAGCTCGTGCTCGGCAGCTGCGATTTGAGCCGACTGATTCAAGGTGTTGCCCATCATGCTGAACCCCATACCGATTGTGGTCGGATAAAAGGCACGAAGGCTCTTTTCGGACATTCTTTCAACATAGTCCTTGCACATCTGCTTTTCCTCTGCAACCATGTCGATTATCTGATGGTCATAGCAGGGGATGCCGAGAGCGTCTGCAAGTCTTTTACCGAGTTCACGGCCGCCGCTTCCGAATTCACGACTGATTGTTATTATCATAAAAAGTCCTCCTGTAAATATTTTTTCACAGCTTTACCGCTGTTGTATCCTGTTTATATTATATCTTGAAACGGCTATTCGGTCAATATGATAAGCCGCCGTAAACGGGAATTGAACCGCTTTGAGGGTGAAAAAACAGGCGAGAGAACGGCGTTTGGGAAAAAATACAAAAAACTTAAAATTTTCCTTGACAAAAGGACTTCGCTTTGTTATAATCTCTCTTGCAGTTGCGGATGTAGCTCATCCGGTAGAGCGCCACCTTGCCAAGGTGGAGGTAGCGAGTTCGAGCCTCGTCATCCGCTCCATAAACCGTCTGAACCAAAGTTCAGACGGTTTTTCTTTTGCAATTACGGCAGTTGAGAATATTATATTGAACGCTTTGCAATTGAAAAAAGCACCTGC
>CAZFZW010000112.1:0-4963 GCA_964523465.1 uncultured Clostridium sp.
CTTGTTTATAACCGCAAGAAGGAGACCCTCGACAGCGATATAGAAGCTCTTATCGAGGCTCGCACCAACGCCCGTAAGGAAAGAAACTGGGCAGAGGCAGACAGAATAAGAGATGAGCTTAAAGCTATGGGCATAGTCCTTGAGGATACCGCACAGGGCGTAAAGTGGCACAGAGAATAAATAAAAAGTAAGTATTGCCGAAAGGACGAATGCTTTGTCTCGGCGGCGGTTGCGCCTTGCCGTGCGAAGCACCCTTTCGGCTTTGTTTTTGCTTAGAAGATTCTGTTAAGTGCAGATTTACTGAAAAATGCTTGTACACTTATTGTATCGTCTGGACAAAAGATATAAAATAATGTATAATACTTTGTGAGTTTTAATTAAAATGCGGAGGTTGATGCAAGTGAACGATTTGAAAACACGCTTTTATGATGATGTGGATTTGAATTGTCCCCATTCCGAGTATCCCAGACCCCAGCTCGTGCGTGAGGACTGGATGTGCCTCAACGGCGAGTGCGACTATGAAATAACCGCAGTCAGCGATCCCTGCCCTGCGGACTTCAGCGGCAAAATTATCCTGCCTTATGCAATAGAAAGTCAGCTTTCCGGCGTGCAGAGAACGCTTCAGCCGGATGAGCGTCTGTGGTACAGAAAGCGTTTTACGCTTGACAGCCGTTTCGATTCCAAACGCTGCATACTGCATTTCGGCGCAGTGGACTGGCAGTGTGAGGTGTTTATAAACGGAGTGTCGGTCGGCACACATACCGGCGGCTATTGCCCGTTCTCATTTGACATTACCCCGGAGCTTGTCGAGGGTGAAAACGAGCTTGTTGTCAAGGTCTATGACCCCACCGACAAGGGCTGGCAGAACAGAGGCAAGCAGGTCTTAAAGTCTGTCGGCTTCTGGTACACAGGCACTTCGGGAATCTGGCAGACTGTGTGGCTCGAGCCTGTCAATGACAGCCATATCACCTGCGTTCGCCTCACTCCCGATATCGATGCAGGTCAGATAATTGTATCCTGCACAGGCGAAAATCTCGAAAATTGCACGCTCGAGGCTGAAATAACCCTCGATGGCGAAGAAATATATTCAGGCGAGGTCAAGCTCAATTCGCAGCTCCCCGTGCCCGATGCCAAGCTCTGGAGTCCCGAAAGCCCTACGCTCTATGATTTGCGGCTCACCGTGAAGAAAGACGGCGAGGTGCTTGATACCGTCAAGAGCTACTTCGGTATGAGAAAGTTCAGCGTCGGCAAGGACAAAAAAGGTATGCCGAGACTTATGCTCAACAACGAGCCGTATTTCCAGAGAGGATTGCTAGACCAGGGATATTGGAGCGACAGCGGACTTACTCCGACCAGCGATGAGGCGATGATTTTTGATATTTCCGAGATGAAACGACTTGGATTTAATATGCTCAGAAAGCATATCAAGGTCGAGCCGCTGCGTTGGTATTATCACTGCGACAGACTCGGAATGATAGTCTGGCAGGATATGGTCAGCGGCGGCGAGCATATAGATAATCTGCTTGTCGGTGTGCTGCCGAACATCGGACTTTCGCATATCAAGGATAATAAATACAGATGGTTCAGCCGTACCGAACAGGAGTGGCG
This sequence comes from uncultured Clostridium sp., assembly GCA_964523465.1. Taxonomy (GTDB): domain Bacteria; phylum Bacillota; class Clostridia; order Oscillospirales; family Acutalibacteraceae; genus CAG-177. The sequence goes on from CAZFZW010000112.1 coordinate 1,609, forward strand.
TGACGATTACCGCCGTGAGCTGTTTGAGATGATAGACAATCTCTATAATTGCACTTGTATCGGCTGTTGGGTTCCGTTCAATGAGGGATGGGGTCAGTTTGATGCAAAGGAAATAGGCGCTGCAGTCAAGGCGTATGACCCGACAAGAATCGTTGACCATGCCAGCGGTTGGCACGACCAGGGCGGCGGAGACCTCAAGAGCAAGCATAAATATATTCTGCCTATCATAAAACTCCTGCCCAGCCGCAGACCGTATGTTGTCAGCGAGTACGGCGGATACAGCAGGATAGTCAAAGACCATGTGTGGAACAGACTTCGCAGCTTCGGTTATGTTATGTTCCACTCGGAGAAGGCACTGTCGTTTGCTTATAAATTCCTTCATGTAACGCAGGTCATTCCGCTGATGAAATGGGGACTTTGTGCCACGGTTTATACTCAGGTCAGCGATGTTGAGTTTGAGGTCAACGGAATTTATACATATGACCGCAAGGTGTTGAAGCTTGATGCCAAGACGGTGCAGGATATAAACGCAAAGCTGCACTATTGAGGTAAGAACGAATAATGAAGTCGTTGATTGTAAAATTTATAAAAAAGCTCGGTGATATGCGCAGACACCTGCTCTATTACCGTATATGGCCGAGCGTGTACAGGCGTGCGGCAAGAAAACCGATAGACGAAAAAAAGGCTCTGCTTGTGTCGAATCGAACAAGCCTGACCGATAATCTTGCCGCAATTAAGCCGGAACTTGAGGGCAGGGGAATGCACTGTGTCGAGCTTTTGGCTCCGGCGGGTGCGGGTAGTATCTCGGGTCGGATAGCCGAGTTTCGCCGCAATATCGAGTTCCAGCGTGAGTATGCCACGAGCAGGCTCGTTTTTGTAGAGGATGCGTTTCTTCCGTTGTTTTCCAATCATCCGAGAGAGGGCACAAGAGTAATTCAGCTCTGGCACGCCTGCGGTGCATTTAAAAAGTGGGGATATTCAACCGCCGATCTCAAGTGGGGAGCGGACAGAAAAAGTCTCGAACGCTATCCCATCCATAACACTTACACCGATGTTACCGTGTCGGCAAGCGGAGTTGTAAAGTATTACGCCGAGGCGTTCAATTGCTCGCAGGATATAATCAAGCCCCTCGGAGTGCCGAGAACGGATGTGTATTTTGACCAATCCTTTGTCTCTTCAGCAAGGGATGAGATACTCAAAATTTATCCCGAAATAGGACAGAGAAAGATAATTCTCTATGCGCCGACTTTCAGAGGAAATTCGATTCTCACATCGTATATGGATTTGAAGCTTGATATTGAGCGCATGAGCGAGGCTCTCTCTGACGAGTTTGTGCTTCTGTATAAGCTTCATCCTCAGACGGCAAAGCGTTTCACCCTCGATGAGCAGGAGCGCAAAAAGTATTCGAACTTTGTTTTTGATATATCGTTGGGCGTGCGAATAGACACCGCAATGTGCGCGGCGGATATGCTTATCAGTGACTATTCGTCGGTGATATTCGAGTATTCGCTGCTTGTCAGACCCATGATATTCTTCGCCTATGACCTCGAAGAATATGACAGGGACAGAAGCTTTTATAATAAGTATGAGGACTTTGTGCCGGGTGAGATAGTCAGAGATACCGAGGGCATAATCAATGCCGTGAAAGCGGCGCAGAACAGCTTTGACGGACAAAGGGTCGAAAGCTTTAAAGAGGAATTTATGAACGCCTGTGACGGCCACAGTACCGAGAGAATCGCAGATGCGTTTATAGAGAAATAAGGTGGATTTTATGAAGAAAATTTTCAAATCTGTGGCGGCGCTTGTGCTCGTGCTGTGCGTTGTAGCATCGCTTTGTGCGTGCTCGGGCGGCGGTATCGGCAGCGGCGAGCCGTCAAAAAAGATAGCCATCGTCACCGCAAGCCTTTCGCAGAATCCCGAGGAGTTCCGTCAGGCGGCGGCTATAGCGAGGGACTACGATTATGTTGACCATATCGTTTACACTGACACACGCATTGGAACAACCGGCGCACTCGATTTTTATAAGAATGTGATTGAGATTGCCTCAAATTCCGAGTATGGCGCACTGGTACTGCCCAGAGCAAATTCAGGTGCGATAGCTGCCGTCAGAGCCGCAAAGGCGAAGAACCCTGAGCTGTTGGTGGTCTGCACCGCTCCCGAGGAGAATATCGAGACACTTGCAAAGTCGGCCGATGCGATTCTTGCCGTTGACACCGCAAAGGATGCGGCACTTATGGTCGAGAAAGCACACGACAACGGCGCAGAAGTTTTTGTGTTCTACACAACAGGTGTCCGTCAGGGTACTCCGAGCGTCAAGGAGGCAAGAACTGCCGCCGAGCAAAAGTGCAACGAGCTTGGTATGACATACAAGTTTGTCAACTGCTATGATGTCGCACAGTCTCTCGGTATAAAGGGCGCACAGAGCTTTATGCGTGAAGATATTGCAAGGCAGCTCAATAACTTTGAGGGCAAGAAGATAGCCACATACTGTGCGGATATATCCTCTCAGCCCGAGCTTATAAAGACTGCGGCGCAAAAGGGCGTTATGGTCATGGGAACAAGCCTTCCCAGTGTCTATGACGGCTACACCTCCGCTTTCGACATTGATATGGGAGACAAGTGGGACAACAAGTCAAAGGTGTTCAGCAAGGTCAGAGCGGCGATAAGAGAAGAGGGCGGAGCAAAGAATCAGTTCTTTGTCTGGGACGAGCTCACGGGAGTGTCCATGGTCAATGCGGCTTTTGAGTACACAAGAGCAACCCTCTGCGGCGAGGAGACAAGCATGGTTTCAGCGGTTGAGGGCAACTTCTCAAAGAAGATAAAGGTCTCGGACAAGGCACTAGATAAATGCACCTTCATTTATACGGAGGATTACTGCACATTATGAGCGGAAAATTCATTGTAGTAGAAGGACTTGACGGTTCGGGAAAGGGCACTCAGACGGCACTTCTGTGCGAGTATCTCAAGTCAAAGGGCAGACAGGTCTACTCTACCGCCGAGCCTACCGAGTCGGTGACAGGTGGTATGATAAGAGATGTGCTCAGCGGCGCAAGACAGAGAACATCGTCCGAGCTTGCGGCACTTTTCCTTGCAGACCGTGTGGCTCATAACTTGAATCCTGTCAACGGTATCAAAAAAACGCTCGACAGCGGCGTTGATGTCGTGTGCGACAGATACTATTATTCATCCATCGCTTATCAGGCGGTTGGGGAGGACAGACAGTGGGTCATCGATATGAACCTCAACTGCCCCGGAATCCTCAAGCCGGATATATGTATTTTCTTCGATGTTGATCCGGATAGCTGCCACGAGCGAATAGAAAACGGAAGAGTTTATCTTGAAATTTTCGAGCGTG
>CAZFZW010000113.1:0-4897 GCA_964523465.1 uncultured Clostridium sp.
AAGAATGTTTATTCACTTGAGAATGGCAACTGCCTGCTGAAGTTCAAGGATGACTGCACCGGCAAGGACGGCGTTTTCGATCCCGGTGAGAACTCTGTCGGACTTACCATTGACGGAGTGGGCGATGTCAATCTGCGTATGTCAATTTACTTCTTTGAAAAGATAAACGCCGCAGGCATAAAGACTCACTATATCAGCGCTGACCTTAACGATACCACAATGGAAGTTCTTCCGGCAAAGGTTTTCGGTAAGGGTCTTGAGGTTATCTGCCGCTATAAGGCTGTCGGCAGCTTCTTCCGTCGCTACAGCGATTATATCGAAGAGGGTGCAGACCTGCCTGCATATGTCGAGATGACATTCAAGAACGATGAGAAGGGTGATCCGCTCGTTATAAAGGACGGTCTTGTTGCTCTTGGCGTTATGACCGATAAGCAGTATGATGACATTAAGCTTATGACCCAGCAGATAACAAAGATAGTCGCCGATGACCTCAAGGAAAAGGGACTTGACCTTTATGACATCAAGTTCGAGTTCGGTTATGATGCAAACGGCGAAGTTATGCTCATTGACGAGATTGCATCGGGCAATATGCGTGTTTACAAGGACGGAAAATACATAGATCCTATGACCCTTTCCAAGCTCTTTTTCGCATAATCTAACATAAAGGAAGTAGCAACTATGGGAGGATTTTTTGGAATAACCTCTAAGCAGGATTGTCTGGCTGATGTTTTTTTCGGTGTTGACTATCATTCACACCTGGGCACACGCCGTGGCGGTCTTGCGGCATATGACAGCGAAGTGGGACTTCAGCGAAAGATACATAATATCGAAAATTCGCCGTTTCGTACCAAGTTTGAAAAGATTTTCGAGGAGATGCACGGCACTTCGGCTATCGGCTGTATCAGTGATACCGACCCTCAGCCCATGCTTATCCGCTCAAAAATCGGTACATATGCAATTTGCACAATAGGAATAATAAATAACTCGGAGAAACTTATAGAAGAGTGCCTGAGCTCACAGGGCTATTTTGATGCCATGACAGGCGGAAAGGTGAACAGCACCGAGCTTGTTGCCGCACTCATCAATCAAAAGGAGAGCTTTGTTGAGGGGATTAAGTTTGCACAGGAGTCAATAGAAGGCACCTGCTCACTGCTTATTCTCACAAGCTCAGGCTCTATAATAGCCGCCCGTGACCGTGTGGGCAGACTTCCGTTGCTCATAGGCAAGGATGAAAACGGCTACGCAGTCACATTTGAATCTTTTGCTTATCAAAAGCTCGGCTATGCCGATGAAAAGGAACTCGGCCCCGGAGAGATAGTCGAAATAACTCCCGACGGTATAACTCAGCTTGCCGCTCCCGGTAAGAAAAAGCGTATCTGCTCATTCCTCTGGAGTTATTACGGTTACCCTACGGCGACTTACGAGGGTGTGAATGTTGAGGCAATGCGTTGCCGCAACGGCGAAATAATGGCTGAGTATGATGCAAAAAACAAGTTGGCCGAGGATGTCGATTATGTCGGCGGTGTTCCCGATTCGGGCACGCCCCATGCAATCGGTTACTCGAATCAGAGTGGCAAGAAGTTTGCCCGTGCGTTTATAAAGTATACTCCCACCTGGTCGAGAAGCTTTACACCGACCAAACAGACGGAACGCAACAAGGTTGCGAAGATGAAGCAGATTCCCGTGCACGAATACATCGTGGACAAGAATCTTCTCTTCGTGGATGATTCCATCGTCAGAGGAACACAGCTTCGCGAGACTGTCGAGTTTCTTTATGAAAACGGTGCAAAGTCCGTGCATATGCGTTCTGCCTGTCCGCCGATAATGTACGGCTGTAAATATCTCAACTTTTCACGCTCCACAGATGATATGGAACTTATCGCCCGCAGAGTAATAATGGAGCTTGAGGGCGAAGCGGGATTTGAGCATATAGACGAGTATTCGGACAGTGAGACAGAACGCGGCAAGGCACTTCGCCGTAAGATATGTGAACAACTTCATTTAGCTTCACTTGAATTTCAATCTTTGGAAGGTATTATAAAGGCGATAGGTCTTGACGAATCCGAGCTTTGCACCTATTGCTGGAACGGGAGAGAATGATATGAATAATAAATCGAGATCAGACAGCTACGCCGCAGCCGGTGTTGATATTACAGCCGGATATAAGTCGGTCGAGCTTATGAAAAAGCACATAGCGAGAACAAAGAACGAGGGATGCCTTGATGATGTCGGCGGTTTTGGCGGTTGTTTCGGACTTAATCTTACTGGTATGACCGAGCCTGTGCTCGTCTCCGGTACTGACGGTGTTGGCACAAAGATAAAGCTTGCTATGCTCATGGATAAGCACGATACTATCGGTATCGACTGCGTTGCAATGTGTGTCAATGATATAATCTGCTGCGGAGCAAAGCCGCTCTTCTTTCTCGATTATATTGCCTGTGGTAAGAACTATCCCGAAAAAATCGCAGACATAGTCGGCGGTGTTGCAGAGGGCTGTGTTCAGGCAGGCTGTGCGCTCATCGGCGGCGAGACGGCCGAGCATCCCGGACTTATGCCCGAGGAGGACTACGACCTTGCAGGATATTGCACAGGTATTGTCGATAAGTCAAAGCTGCTCGACAAAAATACTGTCAGCGAGGGCGATGCTGTCATAGCACTCGCATCCACAGGCGTTCATTCAAACGGTTTTTCGCTTGTCAGAAAGGTATTTGATATAGAGAATGCCGATATAACTCTTCCTATTGAAGAGCTCGGCGGCAAGTCTCTGGGTGAGACACTGCTCACTCCCACCAAAATATATGTAAAGTCAATGCTTGCTCTTTTCGATGCGATGCCCGTAAAGGCGGTCTCGCATATCACAGGTGGCGGCTTCTATGAAAACATCCCGAGAGCTTTGCCTGACGGATATTCCGTAAAGGTTGACAGAGCTTCACTCAAAATCCTGCCGATATTTAACCTCATCGAGAAGATGGGCAATATCTCCGAGCACGATATGTTCAACACCTTCAATATGGGTGTGGGTATGAGCGTTGTTGTTTCAGCGGAAAATGCCGAGAAAGCTGTTGAAATTCTCAAGGCGAACGGCGAGGACGCTTATATTATCGGAAGCGTTATAAAGAGCGACGAGGGTGTTATCATTGAGTAATACAAAGAATATCGTGGTCTTGGTCTCCGGTGGTGGCACTAATTTGCAGGCGCTTATTGACGCACAGAACAGGGACGAACTTGTCAGCGGAAAAATAACCTGCGTTATCTCGTCAAAAGACGATGCTTATGCCCTTGAGCGTGCCGCAAAAAACGGCATAAAGACCCGTGTGCTCAAAAGAAAAGATTATCATGATATTTCCTCTTACAGTATTGCGATGCGTGATGCGCTTTTGGAGGAAAAAGCAGATGTCATTGTCTATGCGGGATTTATGACGATTCTTGATGAGAGTGTATGTGATGCATTCCCGAACAAAATGGTGAATGTTCATCCCGCACTCATTCCGTCGTTTTGCGGCAAAGGCTTTTACGGACTGCGTGTGCATGAAGAGGCACTCAGAAAGGGTGTCAAGGTTTCGGGCGCAACCGTTCATTTTGTGACTGCCGAATGTGATGCCGGGCCGATAATTTTGCAAAAAGCAGTTGAAGTAAAAGATGATGACACACCCGAGACACTTCAGCGCCGCATTATGGAGCAGGCGGAATGGAAACTGCTCCCGAAGGCAGTCGAGCTTTTGTGTGCAGACAGAATTACAGTGGAAAACGGAAAAACATATATAAAATAATCAATCGGAGGACTGACAATGGAAATCAAGTCTATCGAAAATGAGCTTAATTCACTCGCTTATCACGGCAGAGGAATCATGATCGGCAAGAGTGCCGATGGCAAAAAGGCTGTCACTGCTTACTTCATTATGGGACGCAGCGAAAACAGCCGTAACCGTGTTTTTGTGGAGGACGGAGAGGGTATCAGAACTCAGGCGTTTGATGAGTCGAAGATGGTTGATCCGCACCTTATCATCTATGCTCCCGTGAGAGTTCTCGGCAACAAAACGATAGTCACAAACGGTGATCAGACCGATACAGTCTATGAGCTTATGGACAAGCAGATGACCTTTGAACAGGCTCTTCGCACCCGTGAGTTCGAGGATGACGCTCCGAACTTTACTCCCAGAATTTCAGGTATTATCAAGCTCAAGGACGGCGATATGAATTTTGCCATGTCCATTCTCAAGTCCGCAGAAGGCAACGGTGATTCCTGCCAGAGATATACATATGCTTATTCCGATCCCATTGCAGGCAGACTGAAATTTATTCACACTTATAAGTGCGACGGCAATCCGTTGCCGAGCTTTGAGGGCGAGCCGAAAACAGTCGAGCTTCCCGATGTTGATATTGATACATTGACCGACATTATCTGGACTAATCTCAACGCCGATAATAAGGTTTCACTCTTTGTGAGATATATTGACCTTGCAACAGGCGAGTATAAGTCGAGAATAGTTAACAAGAATGTTTAAGGAGAATGGAAAGATGAAGGAATTTGAACTTAAATACGGTTGCAATCCCAATCAGAAGCCTGCGAAGATATATATGAAAGATGACAGTGATCTGCCCATAGAGATTCTCAGCGGCAGACCCGGTTATATAAACTTTCTCGATGCTTTCAACTCATGGCAGCTTGTAAAGGAACTCAAAGAAGCACTCGGACTTCCTGCGGTTACTTCATTTAAGCATGTCAGCCCCACATCTGCCGCAGTCGGTATTCCTCTGAGCGATAAGCTCAAGAAGGCCTGCTTTGTGGATGATATAGAGGGACTTGACGATTCGCTCCTTGCCTGTGCATATGCCCGTGCAAGAGGAACAGACCGTATGTGCTCCTTCGGCGATTGGGTCGCACTCTCCGATGTCT
>CAZFZW010000114.1:0-4762 GCA_964523465.1 uncultured Clostridium sp.
CTGATACAAACTGTACAACATATCGCAGAAGTAATATGCACTCCGCAAGCGGTTTACACCTCATACGGCAAACCTCAGTTATCCGACTTCCGTATCAGAGAGAGCGTTGGGGTTGTGGTGATGCGATAACGGACAGGGGCAAGCCCTGCGCCCCTACGAGAGTGAAATTTTTTACCGTAGGGACAACCCTTGCGGTTGTCCGTTGTCGGCAACGCCGACACGAAGAGCCGAGCAAATGCCTACGATAAATTCAGAACCGCAAGCTCACACGAGCTGAAGCACAACGGATACAAACCAATCTACATGACGAGGGAACGTCTTGCAAAGCAAGCCGCACTAGCCGACACTGTTTGAGCGACAGCCGTAGGGACAACCCTTGCGGTTGTCCGTTGTCTGAGTAGAATATATGAAAAGCAACCGACAAAAGAGTGCCAATAACGAGTAACCGTCTGTCAACCCCTCAGTCAGCTTCGCTTACACAGGCAATTCTATTGTCTCTTTGAGTTTTTAAATGGCAAGCAGACAGCAACAAACCGCCCACTGTTAGTGGACGGTTTGTACTGTTTTAATTTCATTTACTCCTCTGCGGAGCTGCCTGCGAGCATTGTCACGGCTTTCTGGAGCTGGGTGTCCTGCGTTCTTTCAAGTGTTGCGAGGTTTGCCTTGAGCGATTCGTCAAGTATCACCTCTGCGTCGGGAACTATGCCGACTTCGTCAAAGCTTTCGCTGATATACGGCAAAACCTTGGAGGTTGTGAGGACTATTGCTCCGCCGTCGCTGAGCTCAAATGTCTCCTGAACATCCGCTCTGCCGGCCGTGTTTTCACCGACTATGAACGCCTTGCCGAAATCCCTGAGGTCGCAGGCAAACAGTTCGCCGTAGCCTGCGGTGTCGGAGTTAACTATAACCGCCATGGGCAGTGTAATGTCCTTGGAATCGGAGCTGAAAGTCTTGGCCGTGTCGCCGTTTTTATCGAGCAGTGTCGCTATCGCCTTGTTGCCCTCGGTCGCTGTCGGCACAAGGTAGTCTATGACATTGCAGGTGTATTCAATCGTGCCGTCGCAAGTGCCTCTGACATCAAACACAAGGCTCTTTGCTCCCTCTTTTTCAAGCTGGGTTATCGCCTTTTCAAGCTGATCGAGCGTATTCTTGTAAAAAGCCGATATTTTTATATAACCGGCTGTGCCTATCAGCTCGTAATTGACTGTCTGATTGGTATAACCGAGCACGACATTAACAGACTTGTCCACATCGTCACGCCTGTAGGTAAGACTTACCGATGTCAGCTTTATGCCGCTGAGTCTGCCTTTCATCTCTTCGGCATTGGCGGCAGTCACGGTCTCGCCGCTTATGGCAACGATTTTGTCGCCCTCTTTGAGACCCTGTGTCTGTGCCGGAGAATTCGGATATACTGCAGTTATGAGCAGATAGCCGCTGTCCGCATCCGTTTCAACCTCAACGCCTATACCGGCATTTCTGCCCTCAAGCTTTGAAGAATACAGTTCATATGCATCTGCATCCATATAGTAGCTGTAGGGGTCGTTGAGGCCCTTAATATAGCCGTTTTCGAGGTTCGAGTCGAGAGTCGCCTCATCTATCTCACCGTAGTATTTTGAACGCACAAGCTTGTCAACCTCGTCAACGGAATCGTACATCTGTGCACGGTCGGGCAGGTCGGTTATAAGCTTGTTATACATCCGCTGTGAAACGGACATTGTGATTGCAAAGGTCGCAGTGACACTCAAAATTATGAGTGCTATAGCAAGGCCGAGTGATATTTTCTTATTCATTTGCTTTGCGTTCCTTTCTGCCTTGGTATCAGTTGGGAGGTGTGACAAAGTTGAGAGGATTGAGCCTCGTGACTACGCCGTTTTTCACCTGCATGACCTGGAAATGGACATGAGGGCCGGTGACATATCCGGTCGCTCCCATATAGGCGATCACTTCGCCCTTTTCGACCCTCTCGCCCGCCGAAACGATTATCTGCGAGCAATGGCCGTAATAGGTTCTGTAGCCGTCGCCGTGGTCTATCGTCAAATAGTTGCCGCCGACATCGGAATAACCTCTTGTGAGCACCTTTCCGCTCTGAGCCGCAACGATTTTTTTGCCGTAGGAGACATTAACTCCGTTTTCACGCACAACTATATCAATCGCCGAGTGCATGGTATAAGTTCCGTCACCCTCCGGATCATAGTATCCGTAGCCTGCGGAAATATATGAATTCTGATATGGCACAGGCCACATCATAACTCCGTCATTGTAAAAATCGCCGTCACCATCGCCGCTCTGAGAGCCGCCGCTTACGAGCCTGTCTATCTGCCGCTCGAAAGCCTCTCTCTTCTGATACTGCTTTTGAAGCTCCTTCTGATATGCGGCACTGCTCTTGTCAAGGGCAGTCATAATGTTGGAGATTTTCAGATAATTGGCATTGTAGTCGCTCTGTTTCGAGGCAAGATCTGAGTTCTTTTTGTCAAGCTCCGCTTTCTTTTCGAGCAGCTCTTCACGCTTTTTGTCAAGCTCCTCCTTGGACTTGTTAAGCTCCTCGGTCTGCTTTTCAAATTCGGCAATAAGCTTGTTGTCATTCTCCGTGACACTCGCCAAAAGCTGAATACGCAAAAGCAGTGACGATATGCTGTCCGACTCCAGAAGTATCTCTATCCACGAGGATGAGCCTGCCATATATGTAGCACGCAGACGCTCGGAAATTTTTTCCTGTGTAATTTCTATCTGTTCCTGCGTGTCACTTATCTTTTTGTCAAGCTCTGCTATTTCCTTGTCAAACTGAGCAATATCGGCATTGAGCACGGACAACTCCGAATTTATAACCTCAAGCTGTTTCGCTATTGCATCTGCCTGGTCGGAGAGCACAGTCAGCTTTTCTTCGTTTGCCGCCTGCTCGTTTTTAATACTCTCAAGCTTCTTTTTGTTTGCCTCTATCTCCTGCTGAAGCTGATTATATTCCTGCTTGAGTTCATCAAGTGTCTTTGCCTGAGCCTTCGGGAATGCTCCCGAAACAAGGACGAGTGCTGCACAAAGAACAAATGCAGCCACTCGTCTGAGCCACATTTTATTCTTCATCGACTATCGCAAACTCCTTTTCCTTGAGGTATTTTGTTATCGACACCGCACTGCCGACAGCTCCGGCGAGGACGCCGAGCAGGATAAATGCGGCAAGCAATATCAACGCATATTTGCCAAACGAAACTATGCCCGTCATGCCGATGCCCGAGAGCATTTTGACAACGGAATTGCCCGCCAGCGAATATATTAGCCAGACGGCAAGCAATGCGAGCACACCCGAGATAAGTCCCAGTGCCATACCCTCGACCATAAACGGCCAACGGATGAACCATCTTGTCGCACCGACGCTCTTCATTATATTTATCTCGAGCCTGCGGCTGTCCATAGTTATTCTGATAGTATTGGAGACAATAAAGAGCGAGACTATCAAAAGCAGCGCTATCATGCCTGCGCTGACATAGCTGACGGTATTACGAAGTCCCGAAAGCTGCTGTGCAAGCTGCCTGTTTTCACGAATATGAAGCACATTCGGAAGCTCCGAAATTCTGTTGACCGTCTCTTCGAACTTGTCGGTATCTTTAAGTGAAACTTCATATGCATCGGGCAGAGGATTGCTCTCAAGCCCGTCAAAGAGCACCGAGCTGTCACCCATCTCATCCTTGAGCTGGGCAAAGCCGCTGTCCTTTGCAACGAACTTGCACTCACGGACATTTGAAAGTCCTCTGAGCAGTGAGCCGAGCTCTTCCGCCTGCTCCTCGGTAGCCTCATCCTCGATGAACACCATAATAACATTCTGATCCTCAACATTGCCGATGAACATATTGATATTCACCATTATCATAAAGGCAATGCCTATCATTACCATACAGCTGAACAGCACCGAGACCGAGGCGACGCTCATAAGACGGTTGACATAGAGATTGCGAATACCCTCTTTTGTGAGGTATCCCATGCTTGCATTATTCTTCATCGCTCTCACCTCCTGTGTAGTTGAGGTATATTGAGTAATCCGACTCGGAGAAAATGTCGGGTGAATCGCCGCCCTTGCTGAAATGCTCAAGCGTCTGCCTGTAAGCATCGTCGGCCGAAGTCTCTCTCGCTATCTCCTCAGCCTCGGGAGAAAGCTTAATCTGCGGCTCGGCGGCCGCTTCCTCGGCTTTCGCCATCTCGTGTCTCTGCGGCAGGTTTGCACCGTCGTCCTCGTCATCATCGAGATACTTTGTCGAGAATCCCTGCTCCGGTCTGCCTATGCCACCCGACACCTTTATTTCACGGTGGACGGCGTTCTTCATTCTGCCGTCTGCCGCAACGGTTCCGTTTTCAAGCAGTATAACACGCTTGTCATATTTACGCACAAGGCTGTGTGCATGAGTTACCATAACAACGGTAGTTCCCTCGGAATTAAGTCTCATGAGCAAATCGACTATCTCTTCGCTCATCCTCGGGTCAACATTGCCGGTAGGCTCGTCCGCTATAATCAAATCCGCATTATTCGCAAGCGCACGGGCAAGCGCAACTCTCTGCTGCTCACCGCCCGAAAGCTCAGTGGGATAGCAGTTCATTTTGTCGGTAAGTCCGACTATATCAAGTACAAACGGGACACGCTTTTGAATCTTGTTCTCCTTTGTGCCGATAACACGCATGGCAAAGGCAACATTGTCAAAAACAGTCATTTTCGGTATAAGGCGAAAATCCTGGAATACTATACCCAACCCGCGGCGAAAGTAGGGAATTTCGCTGC
>CAZFZW010000115.1:0-4739 GCA_964523465.1 uncultured Clostridium sp.
TTTTCTTGCAGTATTCCTTTTCAACCACCTTGCCGGTCTTGGGGAACTCCTTGACTTCAAGTCCGCTGTGAATCCTGTCGAGCAGTTCGATATAGATACGGCCCGACGCACTGTAGGTAAAGGGAATGACTTTCGGCTTATCGTAACCGAGCCACACGGCGCAGACATAGTAAGGTGTACCGCCGGCTACCCAGCTGTCCTTATTATCGGTCGTTGTACCGGTCTTGCTCATAAGCTCGAACTTGCCAAGATTCTTGTTGGAACGGAACTTTCTTGCAGGGACAGTCTTGAGCAGTTCACGCATAACCTCTGCGGTGTCCTCACTGAGCACACGCTCGGGTTCGCTCTTGGTCTCAAGCAGCACTTCGGTGCCCGTAGCGTTGGTAACTTTATAGTAACAATAAGGCTCATAATAATAGCCGTTGTTACCGAAAACCGCATACGCAGCTGCCATCTCAACTGTAGTGACACCGTTAGTCAATGCACCCGTTGCAAGAGGAGCGAGGTTTGCGTCGCTGTCATCGTCAAGAGTCGAGAGATGGAAGGTCTTTTTCATGAAGTTATAAGCCTCATTGACGCCGAGCATCTCATCTATTATTCTGACGGGAACTGTGTTATAGGACTTTTCTATTGCATACTGCACGGTTATATCGGTATTTGAACCGTTAGTACCGTCCGCATTCTGCGGCCAAAGCTTGCCCTGATAATATATGGCGTAGTTGAGAATCATCGACGACCAGTTTATATAATTCTTCTCAAGTGCCATAGAATAGGTCGAGAGCGGTTTCAAGGACGAACCCGGCTGTCTGGGAGATTCGGAAGCTCTGTTAAGACAGAGGTTTCCGCTCTTCTGACCTGCCTGACCGACTATGCCGACTACTCTGCCCTCATAGTCCATTACGGTAGCCGCCGACTGAACCGCCGGATGCTCCTCGGTGTCCTTTTCCTTGTCGAATGCGATTCGCTTTGTATAAACCTCGTCAAGTATGCCCTGCACCCTGACATCGGCAGCGGAATATATCTTGAGTCCGCCGTAATTTATCTTCTCCATCGCCTGACGATAAGTGTAACCGTACTTGCTCATAAGGTCACGGCAGACGGATTTTATGACATAATCGACATAGAAGTTCTGATATTCGGTAGTAGTATTATCGTCGTTTACGGTCTGGGTCTTGCCAGGCTTCGGGACATAGTCCTCACTGTTTGTAAAGACAAGCTTATAATTTACCGCCTCTTCATATTCTTCCTTGCTTATTGCTCCCTCTTCTAGCATATACTTCAGACAAAGTTCCTGACGGGCTTTGTTCTTTTCGGGATTGAGCAGAGGGTTATAAGCGGTAGGTTTCTTGGTGATGACCGCAAGAGTTGCACACTCGGCAAGGTTGAGCTCGCTGACATCTTTGCCGAAATAGGTCTCACTTGCAGTCTGCACGCCGTAGCAGCCGTTTCCGAGATAAAGAGTATTGAGATAAGCTTCAAGTATGGCATCCTTGCTGTAATTCTGCTCAAGGTTCAGAGCACGCTCTATCTCCTTGAATTTACGCACGACTGTTATCGAATTATCATTAGTAAGGTTCTTGACAAGCTGCTGAGTTATGGTCGAGCCGCCGCCGGTCGAGAGACCTGTTGTTGCACCGAAAGTACGCAGCCAGTCAACACCGCTGTGCTTATAAAAACGCTTGTCCTCAAGGCAGACGAAGGCGTTCTTGAGATTTTTCGGCATCTGGTCGAAATCGACCCAGATACGGTTCTCCTCACCGTGGAGCTGTGCCATCTCGATGAGGTCGCCGTCATCGTCATAAGCATAGACGAACGAAGTCTGGTTCTGATTCGCCTTGTAATCGTCAAGATCCAGCGCTATCTCGCCGTGGGCAAAGGTTGCGATATTGAAAAATACATACACGCCGATTATGACAGCGGTGAGCACTGCCACAACAAGCAGGCAAAGAAGAACCAGAATAAGAATCCTCGTTGACTTCTTTTTCGGCTTTCTGAGCTTTTTGGGCTTGGAGCCGGTATTTGATTTTTTACTTTTAATCTTGCTGTCTATCTTCTTTAAAAATGCGCTCAAGATTTTCTGAAGTTTCTTTAACATCCTTGCGCCTCCTTACAATACAATACCACAATGGATTATAACATACTTTTTGAAAAAAGTTTAGTCAAAATACAAATATTCGCACTATTTTGTAAAATTAAAACAATTATCGCTGTATAAAGCCGTCAAAAAGGACAAAAACTCAAAATGAAAGCATAATTTTGAGGTGATTAAGATTGAAATCGGCAATTAAAAGCATCACCGTTGCGCTTGCGTTTTGTGCTGCGGCTTTTCTGACAACCTCGCTCTTTCTCGAAAGCTCTGCCGACACGGCCGAGAAATATACTCTGCGTGACTACGGCGGCAGGATAGCGGTTTTCAGCTCCGACAAGGACGAGCCTGATGAGGTATTCGATATTTTCACATCGTCCCTGCCCGAAAGCGAAATCGAGCGCCTGCAAAAAGGCATAACGGTTGAGGGCGAAAAAGCACTTCAACGCCTCATTGAGGACTACACGGGATAAAAGCAAAATGCGGCACTTCACAAGGGAGTGCCGCATTATTTTATTTACTGCTTTTCAAATATATCATTGAGCTGGGCGCACACAGAGGAAATTCTGCCTATTCGCTCACGCAGAATCGACTCGGCATTCTTATGTGCCTCGGAGATTATCTGTGCCGCCTGAGTCTCCGCATCGGAGATAGCCTTTTGTGCCTGATTCTTGGCGGCGGTGACTATCGCATCCGCCTGTCCCCTCGCAGACTCGTTGCTGACTTCCAGCAGGCTCTTTTTCGACTCGAGGTCGCTTATCTCCTTTTCAAGAGACTGTTTCCTGCCCTCTGCCGCATTCAGCTCATCTACTATGTATCTGCCCTGCTCGTCTCTGAGCTTCTCAAGGCGTTTGATATGCTTGGCGAACGCCACACAGTTGTTATAGAGGCTTCTGTTCTGTACCTTGAGTGCCTCTACCTCTTCAGATGAAGCCGCTCCGCTCTCAAGTGCCTGAACTCGCTTTTCAAGCGAAGAGCCCCACTCGTATATCTTATTGTACTCCTCTTGCAGCATTGAAATATAGGCATCTGTCGCCTCAATGTCGTACCCGTTTTCAGCCACGGGCAGCTTCATATTCATTTCCACATTATCATCCTTTCGCCGCTCAGTCGCCGTTTCTGCGTGCTATCTCGACAAGATTCTTATAGCTTATTGCCATGGAGTCACGGGGGTCTCCGTCACAGCAGTCCTGCTCGATAACAATATACTGTACTCCCGAATCTCTGCACGCACGGTAGCATTTGTCCAAATCCAGATTGCCCAATCCTATCTCGGCAAAATCGGGTTCATTGTCACCGTCTATTCTGTAATCCTTGAAATGGCACACTTTCATTCTGCCTTCAAGGCGTTTGATGAACTCGGCCGGGTCACCGCCGCCGTACTGCACCCAATAGGTATCCATAATAAATCCGAACAGCTCGGGATCGGTCTCGTCAATGAGCAGGTCTATCGGTCTGACTCCGTCAAAACGGCGGAACTCGAAAGCGTGGTTATGATAAGCAAACTTCATACCCAAATCACGAAGCTTTTTGGAAAGCTCGCCCGTCACCTTGATAAACTCACGGGCACCCTCGATACTGCCGATATACTCTTTGGGCATACAGCCGACACCAAGAGTGTCACAATGCAGCATTTCATGCTCACGAACGACCTGCTCGGTCTCGTTGAGCATACGCTCAAACGAAGTGTGAGTTATGCAGACATCCATATTATATTTATCGACAAGGTACGCAACCTTCTCCGGCTCGATAGGGCCGATACCGGAAATCTGAATCGTGTTTATGCCGATAGAATTAAGATAGGCAAAGGTCTTTTCCGTATCTTCATAGGTTTTGATGTAATCACGCAAAGTATAAAGCTGTGCACCGAGCTTAATTTTCGACATAAGAGCACCCCTTTTTCATTTTTACTACAGTTTATTATATTATAGCTGCCGTAAAGTTTCAAGTGAATTTGCAAAAAAAGACGGACTTGCAAGCGGCGGCTGTGCCGCACATATAAATATCCCCAGGAGGCGATGCTGTGTTTAGCTGGCTGTTACAGATTTTTTCAAACGGTTTTCTTTTTTTCGTCCTTCATTTAAGTCAATCCGGTTCTTTCGCTCCCCCTCTGAGTGCCGCTGACGAGCGTGAAGCACTCAGAAAAATGCACTCTGGCGACAAAACCGCACGAGCCGAATTGATTGAACACAACCTGCGGCTGGTTGCACACATTGTCAAAAAATACTATGCCGCCTGTGCCGAGCAGGACGACCTCATTTCAATCGGCACGATTGGCCTGATAAAGGCAATAGACTCATTCAAGCCCGACAAAGGCACACGCCTTGCGACCTATGCGGCGAGGTGCGTGGAAAATGCTATCCTATCATAACGGCTTGTTTCGGAGCATACAGCGAAAGTCAAGCTCCCTCCGATGAAAAATGGCACGTATTTCGCCGCTTAGGTAGCCGTTCATACTTAATGGTACAAAACATATCGGGAGAGGTAAAATTTGCTCCCTTGTTCATTCACAGCTTCCCGTTGCTTGCACCGCATCACTTATTAGAGTCCGAAAAATTCAATATTCGTTTCTCCGACCCATCGGAAATAACTGAAATTGCGGACAAGCTCCGCTATCACAGATACCGCAAAGCACTCCTACAAAGAGAGGTTG